>DATLGI010000093.1:0-5502 GCA_035540535.1 Pseudonocardia sp. | reverse complement strand
ACCGTTGGTACCGGCGGCGGCCGCGGGCCGGTCCGTGGCGGGCTCGACGGACCCGCTCGCGGCGGCGGGGGCGTCGCCGGCGACGTGGTCGGCCAACGCCAGCTGGTCCGACGGTCGAGCCGCGCCGCCGCCCTGCCGCTCCTTGATGGCGGCGATGAGCTCGCCCTTGCGCATGCCGGCGATGTCGGGGACGCCCAGCCGGCCGGCGAGCTCGCGCAGCTCGGCCAGCACCATCCCGGAGAGGCCGCCGCGACGGCGGGTCGGGGCCTGCTCGGCCGGGGCCGCCTCGGCGGCGGACGGGGCCGGTGTCTCGGTGGTGACGAGATCGTTCTCGCTCACGAAGTTCCTTCCTGACCGGCCCGGGACCTACCGGGGCCAGCGGATCCACGCTCGCCCGGGCGGTGTGCCGAGCGACTTGTCGGGCTGCGGGGGACGCTGAGCGGCTGCCCCGACGGGCAGGGGCGACGACCGTCGCGACGGTTGCGGGAAAGGCCGCTCGATCCGGAACTGGACCTCGATGCCCGTCCCGCCGGATGCCCGGTGTGCACCGATCGTGCATCGAGCACCGGCGAGCTGCGAGTACCGACTGATGAGCCCGGCTCGAATGACCACGCCGATGACGCGCGGAACGCCGTTGCGCGATCGAGGGTAGCCGCTGGCCGATCGCACAGCAACAGCCACGTCGAAGTGTCGGCCGATCAGCCGGTCTCCACCAGCGCGCCGGCCGGGTCGACGGCCAGCGGGCGCGGGGTGAACCCGCGCAGGTCCAGGCCGTCGGGCAGCGTGCCGTCGGTGGTCAGAGCGAGCACGGTCGGACCGGCGCCGGAGATGGCCGCCGGGACGCCACGGGCGCGCAGGGCGTCGACCAGATCGGCCGATGCCGGGTACGCGGGCCTGCGGTAGCCCTGGTGGAGACGGTCCTCGGTGGCCGCCAGCAGCAGGTCCGGACGCTGCGTGAACGCCAGTACCGACAGCGCCGTGCGACTGCCGTTGAAGGCCGCGTCGGGCAGCGGCACCCGCTCGGGCAGGAGCCCGCGGGTGGCCGCGGTGGACGACTCGACCTCCGCGACGAGCGCCACCGGGTGGATCCCGGCGTGCACGTCGAGACGTACGGCGTCGAACCGTCGGGCGGTGTTCCGCGCCCCCGCCCCGGCGGCGCACCCGCCGGTCTGCCACGCCACGACGAACCCGCCGAGCAGGCTGGCGGCGGCGTTGTCCGCGTGGCCCTCCATCCCCGCGGTGACCTGCAGCACCGTGTCGCGTTCGCGTTCGGGATCGCGCCCGGCCAGTGCCACCGCGGCCACCGCCCCGGCCACGGCGGCGGCGGCGGAGCTACCGAGCCCGCGCGCGTGCGGGACGGCGTTGCGGCAGCGCAGCCGCAGCCCCGGCGGTGCCGCGCCGGCGTCCAGCCGGGCCCACGTCGCGCGCATCGCCCGCACCACGAGGTGGGACTCGTCGCACGGCACCCGGCCGGCGCCCTCGCCGTCGACCTCGACGCGCACGCCGTTCACGGCGACGGACGCCTCCACCTCGTCGTGCAGGGCCAGCGCCAGCCCGAGGGCGTCGAATCCGGGCCCCAGGTTCGCCGACGACGCCGGCACCCGGACGCGCACCTCCCCGGCTCGCCCCATCAGGCCAGCTCCAGGGCCGCGGCCACGGCGGCGGGATCGATCGGGACGACGACCGGGTCCGGCGCGGTGAGCAGCGCGCTGTCCGGGTCCTTGAGGCCGTGCCCGGTCACGGTGCACACCACGAGCGAACCGCGCGGCAGCGTGCCGTCCGCGCTCGACTGGAGCAACCCGGCCACGCTCGCCGCGGACGCCGGCTCGACGAACACCGCCTCGGTGGCCGACAGCAACCGGTAGGCGGCGAGGATCTCGTCGTCGGTGACGGCGGCGAACCGGCCGCGTGAGTCGTCGCGGGCGATGATCGCCGCACCCCAGGACGCGGGAGCGCCGATCCGGATCGCCGTGGCGACCGTCTCCGGATTCTTCACCGGCTCGCCGTGCACCAGCGGCGCCGCGCCGGCGGCCTGGTACCCGAACATTCGCGGCAGCACGGGCACCTGCCCGTCCCGGTGGTAGGCCCGGTAGCCGGCCCAGTAGGCGGTGATGTTCCCGGCGTTGCCGACCGGCAGGCAGTGCACGTCGGGCGCGCGGCCCAGCTCGTCGCAGATCTCGTAGGCCGCACTGGCCTGGCCGTGGATCCGGGCGGGGTTGACCGAGTTGACCAGGGCCGCGACCGGGTAGTCGGCGGCGGTCTTGCGGGCGAGCTCGAGGCAGTCGTCGAAGTTGCCGTCGATCTGCAGGATCCGCGCCCCGTGCGCGACCGCCTGGGCGAGCTTGCCGAGCGCGATCTTGCCCTGGGGCACCAGGACCGCGGAGGTCATCCCGGCCCGGGCGGCGTAGGCGGCGGCCGAGGCCGAGGTGTTGCCCGTCGACGCGCAGATCACGCCCTGCTTGCCCTGGGCGAGGGCGACGGTGACGGCCACGGTCATCCCGCGGTCCTTGAACGAGCCGGTCGGGTTGGCGCCGTCGACCTTGAGGTGGACCTCGCACCCGGTGCGCTCGGACAGGTGCGGCGCGGGCAGCAGGGGCGTGCCGCCCTCGCCGAGCGTCACCACCCGCCAGCCGGGCTGCACCGGCATCCGGTCCCGGTACGCCTCGATCACTCCGGGCCAGCGGGTCATCCCGCCACCCCCGGACTCGGCCGGCCCAGGTCCTCCACCCGCAACACGCTGTCCACCCCGATCACGACGTCGAGCCCGGCGAGCGCCTCGACGGTGGCCGCGAGCGCGGCCTCCGGCGCCGAGTGGGTGACGACGACGAGCCGCGCGCCCTGCCCGTCCGGGCCGCCGACGGTCTGTCGCACCGCCGCGATGCTGACGCCGTGGTGGGCGAACTCGCCGGCGATCGCCGAGAGCACCCCGGCCCGGTCGGCGACGTGCAGGCTCGCGTGGTAGCGGGTCGGCACGGCGCCGATGGGCCGCACGGGCAGCGCCGCGTAGGCGGACTCGCGCGGCCCGCGGCCCCCGGCGACGCGGTTACGGGCCACCGCCACCAGGTCGCCGAGCACGGCGCTCGCGGTGGGCGCACCGCCGGCGCCCTGGCCGTAGAGCATGAGCTGCCCCGCCGCCTCGGCCTCGACGAACACCGCGTTGAACGCGCCGTCGACGCCGGCCAGAGGGTGCGCGCGCGGGATCATCGCCGGATAGACACGGGCGGACACCGACTCGGGGTAGGCGTCGTCGCCCGGTGTGCGCTCGCAGATGGCGAGCAACTTGATGACGCAGTCGAGGTCGGCGGCGGCGCCGATGTCCGCGGCGGTGACGGCTCGGATGCCCTCGCAGTACACGTCCGCGGCGGTGACGCGGGTGTGGAAGGCCAGCGACGCGAGGATCGCGGCCTTGGAGGCGGCGTCGTAGCCGTCGACGTCGGCGCTGGGGTCGGCCTCGGCGTAGCCCAACCGGGTCGCCTCCTCCAGCGCGTCGCCGTAGCCGGCGCCGGAGGAGGCCATCGCGGTGAGGATGAAGTTGGTGGTGCCGTTGACGATGCCGGCGACGCGGGTGATCCGGTCCCCCGCGAGCGACTCGCGCAGCGGCCGCAGCAGCGGGATCGCCCCGGCGACCGACGCCTCGTAGTACAGGTCCACCCCTGCGGCGTCGGCGGCCTCCGCCAGCGCCGCGCCGTCCTCGGCGAGCAGTGCCTTGTTCGCGGTGACGACCGACTTGCCCGCCTTCAACGCCTGCAGCAGCAGCGCCCGCGCCGGCTCGAGGCCGCCGATCACCTCGACGACGACGTCCACGTCGGGGCGCGTGACCAGGCCCGGCGCGTCGGTGGTGACGAGGTCCCCGAGGTCGGCGTGCCGCTGCGGGCGGCGCACCGCGACCCCGACCAGCTCCACGGGCGCGCCGACCCGCGCGGCGAGGTCGCCCGCCTGCGCGTCCAGCAGGCGCACCACCTCGGAGCCGACGGTGCCGCAGCCCAGCATCGCCACCCGTACCGGTCCGCGCCGCTCACCCGTGCTCACCGGGCCTCCTCGCTCACGGGGCAGATCATCGCCGGTCGCGGGCGTCGCGGTACCGGGCGGGTGGGCAGGTTCACCGCGCCACCTCGAGCCGGAACTGGTCCTCCGGGGTCTCGCGGCGCAGCAGCACCCGGGCCGCGCCGTCGCGCACCGCGACCACCGCGGGGCGGGGCAGGCGGTTGTAGTTGCTGGCCATGGAGTAGCAGTAGGCACCGGTGGCGGCGACGGCGAGCAGGTCGCCGGGGGCGAGGTCGGCGGGCAGCCAGCAGTCGCGCACGACGACGTCACCGCTCTCGCAGTGCTTGCCGACCACCCGCGACAGGACCGCCTCCGCGACCCCGTCGCGCTCGCTGGACCGCGAGACGAGCCGGCAGTCGTACACCGCGTCGTAGAGGGCGGTGCGGATGTTGTCGCTCATCCCACCGTCCACGGAGACATAGGCCCGGGTCGCTCCCCCGGGCCCCAGCGCGACCGGCTTGACCGTGCCGACCTCGTAGAGCGTCACCGTCCCGGGTCCGGCGATCGCCCGGCCGGGCTCGACGGACAACCTCGGCACCGCCAGGCCGGCGCCGGTGCAGGCCCGCTCCACGATCGCCACCAGCGACTTGGCCATGGACGCGACGTCGGCCGGGTCGTCGTCGGAGGTGTAGGCGATCCCCAGTCCGCCGCCGAGGTCGAGCTCGGGCAGCTCCAGGCCGTGCTCGTCGCGGATGGCGGTGGCCAACCCGACCAGGCGCGTGGCGGCCACCTCGAACCCGTCGGTGTCGAAGATCTGGGAACCAATGTGCGAGTGCAGGCCGATCAGCTCGAGGCTCGGCAGCATCAGCACGCGGCGGACCGCCTCGGCCGCCGAGCTCCGCGAGCCGCACCGCATCGCGCGGTACCTGGAGGAACTCGCCGGGGTCTACCACCGCTTCTACGACGGCTGCCGGATCCTGCCGCGCGGCGAGGAAGAGCCCGCGGACCTGCATCGGGCCCGGCTCTGGCTCAACGACGCCACTCGCACGGTCATCTCGAACGGCCTGGCCATGCTCGGTGTGAGTGCGCCGGAGCGGATGTGAGCAGGTCCGCCCACCCGGCCGGGCCGCGGCATGCCGATGTCCTGCACGCGGAGGGGGTGGCGCCCCCGCCGCCCGACCTCAACGCGCTGGACCCGATGGTCTGGCCGACCAACTTCCGTCGTCGCTCCGACGGCGTGTGCACCCTGGCCGGCCTCGACGTGCGGGATCTGGCCGCGGAATTCGGGACCCCGGCCTACCTGCTCGACGAGGCAGACTTCCGTGCCCGCGCCCGCGCGTACGCCGAGGCCTTCGCCGACGCCGATGTGTTCTACGCGGGCAAGGCATTCCTGTGCACGGCGGTCGCGCGCTGGATCGCCGAGGAGGGCCTGGGGCTCGACGTCTGTACTGCCGGCGAGCTGGCGGTCGCGCTGCGGGCCGGTTTCCCGGGCGAGCGGATCGCGCTGCACGGCAACAA
>DATLGI010000092.1:0-9357 GCA_035540535.1 Pseudonocardia sp. | reverse complement strand
CTTGTTCTCGATCCACGTCATCGCGTGCTCCTTCCCGCTCCGACCGTTTCCGCCGGTCGACTCGTGGGCCGACAGCGTGCGCCCACCGCCTCCCCCGAACCCATCCCCGGCTGTCGGGGAACTCCCGGCCACCTGCGAGGGGACCAGGGCCCCCAGAAACCTGGGATGGTCAGGACGGCTGCGGATCGCGATACTGCTCGGCGTGCCCGGCAGCGCGTTGACTCTTCAGCGAGTTCAGCGGGACGTCGAGGTGTTGGCCCACGCCGGGCTCGACACGGCGACCTTCCTGGCGGAGGCGTACGAGTCGCTGCAGCGCGCCGTGCCGAGCTCGGCAGCGTGCATGGCGACCCTCGACCCCGCCACGCAACTGGTGACCGGGGCGTTCAAGTTCGGTGCTCTCGCCGGGTGCGACGACACGGACGAGATATGGGGACAGCTCGAGTACGGACACGTAGAACCGACGAGCTTCACCGAACTCGGCCAGGCCGGTGTCACGGCGGTCGGCATGCACGTATCCACGCACGGCGACGGCCGGCGGTCGCGGCGGGTGCGCGAGCTGGTGCAGGCCGGCCTCGGCTGCACCGACGAGCTCCGCGTCCTCGCCGCGGCCGGCGGCCAGGTGTGGGGCGGTCTCGCACTGTTTCGCGACGACCGCTGCGCTCCCTATCGCGAGGATGACGTGGAGTTCATGGCCTCGCTCTCGGGGTTGCTTGCCCATGGGCTACGGGTGGGGCTCCTGGCTCGGCTGGCCGTGGAACCGCCTTCGTTCACGGCAGGCGACGGGCCCTCCGTGATGGTCTTCGGCTGCGACGGCCGCCCGACACAGGTCAGCGTGGGCGCCGAGGCGCGACTGGCCCAGCTCATGCAGGGCGCGCACAGGCCCGTGCGCGCGGTGATCGGCTCGCTGGTCGCCGCCGCCTGGCGTTACGCCGCCGGTCTCACGGAGGTGCTTCCCTCGAGCCGGCTGCGGCTGCGCAGCGGCGAGTGGGTCGTGCTGCACGCGTCACCGTTGACGGCCGCAGACGGCTCCACCTCCAGTGTCGTGATCACCCTCGAGGAGGCACGGCCGCCGGAGATCGTGCCGCTCGTCGTCGCCGCCTTCGACCTGACCGGCCGGGAACGCGATGTGATCCGACTGGTGTTGCAGGGCCTCGGCACGCGGGAGATCGCGGCGACGCTGCATGTGTCGCCGCATACGGTCCAGGACCACCTCAAGTCGATCTTCACGAAGACCGGAGTCAGCAGCCGCCGAGAACTCGTCGCGCGGGTCTTCTTCGACCAGTACGTTCCCCGCCTCGGTGGTCCACTGTCCCCCACGGGGTTCTTCCTCGGTGCTTCGTGAAAGAGCCGACCGGCGCTCTCGACGCCACGGGGGGTTGAGGCTCACGATCACGGCAGCGGTCTACCGAGAGCCACCTTGCCGCGATCGCCGCCACCGACGCCGCGCTGGTCAACGTCGACCTTGAGCGGGGGCCCGCAGCTTCGAGGCCACCCACGATCGGTCGCTGTGCCTGCGGGCCGGGACGAGTGAGCGAGCCAGATGTGCGTCAGGGCGATGTCGGCGTTCTTCCGGTGCCGGTGGTTGCGGCCAGGCTGCCGAGCAGGCCGAGCGCCTCGGCAGATCGCGTGCCGGGATCGGCGGTGTAGGTGAAGATCGTCATGCCGGTGTCGAAGACGACGTCGAGGCGCTTGTAGGAATTCACGATCGGCCACGCCATGGTTGTCGACGGCGGCCAGACCGCCTGAGCCCCCGCCCCGGAGAGCAACCCTGATGCAAATCACCCGAAGCAGCATCGACACCCAGAAGGGCCCCGCCGACTGGTTCACCGGCGACGTCTACATCGACGCCGTCGCCGCGCCCGCCGGCAGCTCGACGTTCGCCACCGCCGCCGTGCACTTCACACCCGGCGCGCGCACCGCCTGGCACACCCACCCCCATGGACAGACGATCTCCGTCACGGAGGGCGTCGGGCTGTGCCACCGGGAGGGCGGCCCGGTCGAGACCTCCGTCCCGGCGACCGCGTGCGCCAAAAGCTGCACAACCGCTTGTCAGGAGAGTGGCCAGGGGCGGGGTCGAACCGCCGACCTTCCGCTTTTCAGGCGGACGCTCGTACCGACTGAGCTACCTGGCCGGGCGGAACCCGGCGGTGCGCCGGAAACCCGGAGTGGAGCGACCCAGACGGGACTCGAACCCGCGACCTTCGCCGTGACAGGGCGACGCGCTAACCAACTGCGCCACTGGGCCATATCGAGATGTACCGCGTACCCCCAACGGGATTCGAACCCGCGCTGCCGCCTTGAAAGGGCGGAGTCCTAGGCCGCTAGACGATGGGGGCTTGGCCCACCAGGGTGGACCGGAACCCACCAACGGCTGTCCGTTGGGAGCCACACCAGCATAGGACAGTCCCGACGGCACCCCTGCACCGGGGCCGGTGGACCCGGAAGGTGCTGGTCAGCGGCTGACGGGCGGCGGCTGGTCCGGGTTGGCGGAGATCAGCCCCAGCATGTCCAGCAGCTGGCGCAGGTCGTCGGGGTCCGACGAGTTCTTGGCGACCACCAGCCGGGCACGGTGCACCTCCTCGTCCGAGACGCGGTAGGCGTCGGCTGCCGTGCGGGGCGCCGGGATCGCACCCCCCACGCCCCGGTCCTCGCTGACGCTGCCGCGCTGTGCACTCACACCCATGGACGCCTCCCCAGTCCTCACGCCCAGGGAGGCGGACGCGGGTGGTCGCGCCATCGCGGAGCACGTCCACCCGTCGCGGGTCACCTGGCCGGGTTCCCCGTCCCTCCCGGTGACCTCGCGCAGCCACCCCCGTGGCCGTGACCGCGACGTTACCTACCGCAGTCGCAGGGCGCACCCCTCTTGCCGGGTGAGGCGATGAGCGGGCGGTGACACCCCGGATACGGCGGGGATTCACCCCGGCGCACCGTAGATGGCCGAGGCCGCGGCCGCGATCGCCCGGCTCGTGCCAACTGACCCCGCGACGACCAGGGCAGGCCGGCCTCTGCGACCATTCCGGGGTCCGTTCCGACCGGTCCAGGAGGCTCCGTATGGCTGTGGACGCACCGTTCCGTTCCGAGATCACCGTCACCGGGATGACCTGCCAGCACTGCGTCATGTCCGTCACCGAGGAGGTCAGCGAGCTCGACGGCGTCCGCTCGGTCGACGTCGACCTCGCCACCGGCTCGGTCACCGTGCTCGCCGACCGGGAGATCGGTCGCGACGAGATCTCCGCGGCCGTCACCGAGGCCGGCTACACCGTCGCGGACTGACCGCCCGCACGGCCTTCGGCCTCCGCCGCCCGCGGCCCTGCCAGGCACGGGCTGCCCGACAGCCGCTCGACCACCACCGCCCCGGCGAGCGCCCGGTAGCCCTCGGCCGAGAGATGCAGCCCGTCACCGGAGTCGGAGGCCGGGGCCAGCCGGTACGGGGCGGCGGGGTCCGCGACGGCGGCGGCGAAGTCGAACACCCCGTCGGCGTGCGTCGGCCCGTGCTCGCGGACCCACGCGTTCACCGCGTCCCGGACCGCGGCGGCGCGCCCGGTGCCGTGCGGGCCGGCCACGGCGGGCGTGACCGTCGTCAGGAACACCCGCAGGCCCGCCCGTCGCGCCCGCCCGGCGAACGCGGCCAGGCCGTCGACGATCTCCGTGGCCTCCCGCCCGGTGGCGATGTCGTTGGTGCCGGCGTGCAGGACGACGTCGGTGAGCCCCGCAGCGCGCGCGAGGTCGGCGTCGAGCCGCTGCAGCACCGCGTCCCCGGCGCCACCGGGGAGGAGCCGGTCGCCGGACACGCCGGCGTTGAGCACGGACATGACCGCCGGCCCGCCCGCCGCGCGCAGGCGCGCGGCCAGGACGTCCGGCCAGCGGGCACCGGCGTGCGCCCCCACCCCGTCGGTGATCGAGTCGCCGACCGCGAGCAGCGCGGCGACCGGCCGCGGTGCCAGGACGTCCACGGCGGTGAGCACCGGCCAGGAGGTCAGGGTGGTGTCGAACGCGGCCGGGCCCGGGTCGAGGGCGACGTCGCCGGGCCGGGACAGCCAGGACGGCTGTAGCGCCACCGGGTGCTCGGCCACCGTCGCCGGCGCGGCGGGCAGGTACAGGCTCACCGCCAGCGGACGACCGGCCGCGACGGCGAGCGGCACCGGGTCGCTCACCACCTCCGCGCCCGGTGCGACGGCGGCGCCGGGCAGGCCACCGAAGGTGAGCGCCCGCACCGTCGCGGGCAGCAGCCCGGCCCCGCCGGCCGAGCCCGCGGCCGAGGCGGTGCCGACCACCAGCGGTGCGTCGCCGTGCCGGTTGGACAGCCGCACCCGCACGTGCGTCCCGGACAGCCGTGGCGCCACGGGCAGCCGCAACGTGCGGCCGGCGAGCCGCTCACCGGCGCCGGGTTGCGGGCTCGCCTGCCAGGCGGTCGTCCAGGCGGGGGCACAGTCGTCGACGGCCGCCGCCGCCGAGGCGTCCGCCGCGGGGACCCACGGCCCGGCCGCGGTGCCGGTGCCCAGCAGCAGCGCGACGAGCACCGCAGCCACCACCGGCCGCCGGCGCAGCCAGCTCCGGACGCGCGCGGCGGGTGGGCCGGGGCGCGAGTGCTCGCACCCCCGGCTCCCCCGGCCGCCCACGCCGGCCCCGTCTCCTCCACTCTCGCGAGCCCCGCGTGCCTCACCGGCCACGTGGAGGTCGCGATCCGTCACGTTCCGGGAACGAGGCGCGTCACCCGAAGGTGAGTGGGCTGATCGGGTGATCCGACGAGGGGCTGCGGGGCGGCGCCGGGGTGCCCCGAGCGCGGGCGACCGCCTACTGTCTCCCCCGAGATGCCCGCCCGGCGCCCGCACCGCCCGCGAGGAGGTTTTCGGTGAGCTCCCCCGGATACGACGACGTCTTCCGCGCCAGCACCGACGACCCCGAGGCGTTCTGGCTGGGGGCGGCCGAGGCGATCGACTGGTACGTCCCGCCCACCCGGGCGCTCGACGCGTCGAACCCGCCGTTCTACCGCTGGTTCCCGGACGGCGAGCTGAACGTCTGCCACAACGCCCTCGACCGGCACGTGGACGGCGGCCGGGGCGACCAGGCCGCGCTGATCTACGACTCCCCGGTCACGGGCACCACGCGCACCTACACCTACACGCAGCTCCGTGACGAGGTGGCGCGCTTCGCGGGCCTGCTGGCCGACCTCGGCGTCGGCCACGGCGACCGCGTCGTGATCTACATGCCGATGGTCCCGGAGGCCGCGATCGCCATGCTGGCGTGCGCCCGGATCGGCGCTGTGCACTCCGTGGTCTTCGGCGGGTTCGCCCCCAAGGAGCTCGCCTTGCGGATCGACGACGCGGCGCCGTCGGTGGTCGTCTCGGCGAGCTGCGGCATCGAGGGCAAGCGGGTGATCGAGTACAAGCCGCTGCTGGACAAGGCGGTCGAGCTGGCCACGCACAAGCCGGCGAAGCGCGTGATCCTGCAGCGCCCGCAGGCACCGGCCGCGATGGGCGCCGACGACGTCGACTGGGCCGAGGCGATGGCCGCGGCGACGCCCGCCGACTGCGTCCCCGTGAAGGCGACCGATCCGCTCTACATCCTCTACACCTCTGGCACCACGGGGAAGCCGAAGGGCGTCGTCCGCGACGGCGGCGGCTACGCGGTGGCGCTGCGCTGGTCCATGCCGAACGTCTACGACGTGGGCCCGGGCGAGGCGATGTTCACCGCGTCCGACGTCGGCTGGGTCGTCGGGCACTCCTACATCGTCTACGCGCCGCTGCTCACCGGGGCCACCACGGTGCTCTACGAGGGCAAGCCGGTCGGCACGCCGGATGCCGGGCAGTTCTGGCGCGTCGTCGCCGAGTACGGGATCAAGAGCCTGTTCACCGCGCCGACCGCGTTCCGGGCGATCAAGAAGGAGGACCCGAAGGGCGAGTTCGTCGCGCAGTACGACCTCTCCCGGTTCGAGTACCTGTTCCTCGCCGGCGAGCGGCTCGACCCCGAGACCTACCGCTGGGCGGCGGATCTGCTGCAGATCCCCGTGATCGACCACTGGTGGCAGACCGAGACCGGCTGGCCGATCGTCGCCAACCCGGCCGGCATCGAGCTGCTGCCGATCAAGCCCGGCTCGCCGACCGTGCCGTTGCCCGGCTGGGACGTGCAGGTCCTCGACCCCTCCGGCAAGCCCGTCGAGCCCGGGACGGACGGCGCGATCGTCGTCAGGCTGCCGATGCCGCCGGGCTCGCTGCCGACGCTGTGGAACGACGACGAGCGTTTCGTGAAGTCGTACATGTCCGCGTTCGACGGCTACTACCTCACCGGCGACGGCGGGCGCATCGACGCCGACGGCTACGTGTACGTGATGGGCCGAACCGACGACGTCATCAACGTGGCCGGGCACCGCCTGTCGACCGGCGGGATGGAGGAGGTGCTGGCCTCGCATCCCGACGTCGCCGAGTGCGCGGTGATCGGCGTCGCCGACCAGATGAAGGGGCAGGTCCCGCGCGGGTTCGTGGTGCTGAAGGCCGGCGTCGAGCGCGACGAGGACTCGCTGCGCGCCGAGCTGGTGCAGCTGGTGCGCGACCAGGTGGGCGCCGTCGCGTCACTCAGGGACGTGGCGGTCGTCCCGGCGCTGCCGAAGACCCGCTCCGGCAAGATCCTGCGCAAGACCATGCGCGGGATCGCCGACGGCCTCGACGAGCCCGTGCCGTCGACGATCGACGACGCCGCGGTGCTCGACGTGCTGCGCCCGGTGCTGCGCCGGGGGTAGGACACGGTGCGCACGGCGTACCCGGGGCGACGCGATCGGAGCAATTCCCCCGCCGTCGCTAACGTCGCACGGGCGGCGCCGCGATAGCCGGTCGTCGGTCGCCGGCTCCCCCTCGACGACGATCTCCCTCCGACCGTCGTCACGGCGCCGACGCCGTTTCGCGACCCCGGAAGGACGCTCCCCCATGGACGCCCCCCGTCAGGTGCGCGTGGCCGTGCTGGCCGCCGCCCTCAGCACCGTCCTGGCCACGGGCATGGCGGTCACCGCCGCGAGCGCATCGACCACGCCCGCACCGCCCGCGCCGCCGGCCTGCGCTCCGGCCGGGCCCGAGTCGTCCGCGCCGCCCCCGCGCGCGCCCGAGCTGCCCGAGCTGGCCGAACCACCCGGCTCGGAGTGCGCGCAGGCGCGCCACTAGCGCGGGCTCCGCCGGTGGGCGAGCCGGCGAGGAGCGGAGCACGGTCGGCTCACCGCACGCCCGCGACCGGGTGACGCTGGGCAAAGGTGACAGCTTTGGTTGGGCCGATTCAGCCGATTTGCTGCGTCGTCGTGTCATGCAGCTAACGCTGGGTACGTGGACCCCCGACGGAGTACCTGAGCACTCGTCGAGTGGATGGTGCACCGGCGAGGAGGAATCACGCATGTACCCCATCACCGGGCTCCCGGCGCCGGGCCGGGTTCTCCGCTCGCGGGCGTCGCCCACGGCGGCGGACGGCGTGGTTCCGTGACCCGTCGCCGGGCCGCCACGACTGCGACGGTGCCGCGCGCCACCGGCCACCCTGCGGGGAACATCGTCGTCCACGCGAGGCTCGTCCGATGAGGCGGGCACCGACACCCCCGCCACCCCGGGCCGCGGGCGACATGGGGCCCGGGAGGACGCCGGCCCGCTTCCCCGCGCCGTCCACGAGCGAGACGCCGGAGCCTGGGACGGCCGTCGCGGCACCGGCGTGGCCGGACCGTCTCGCTGTGTTCGGGCTGGGCACCGCCATCGCCTACGGCGCGCTCGCGCAGGGCGCGTTCCACCCCGACCAGATGGCGGTCATGGTGCTGGCGGTCGCCGCGGCCGTCGCCACGCGTGCCCTCGTCCGGCACCGGCCCGTCGATCCCGTCGTGCTCGTCTGCGTCGGCTCGTGGTTGCTGTTCGCGACCTGGGCGCTGCTGACCGGCCTGCTGCACGGCGACCTCGCCGCGGCATACCCCGCCGCTGTGCTCGCCGCGGTCCTCGCGGGAGCCCTCTGGGTGGCCGTCGGGTTGCCGGAGGAGTCGCACGCGGTGCTCGCGCTGGTGGTGACAGCCGTCGCCGTCGCCGTCGCCGCCGCCGGCTGGGCGGGAGTCGCGCTGCACCGCGAGCCGTTCGCGGTGGTCTCCTCCGGGCTGTGGCGTGCCTCGTCCACGATCACTTACCCGAACGCCACGGCCGCCCTGCTCGTCGTCGCCCTGTTCGTCGCGCTCGCGGTCCTCGCCCCGCCGCCACGACTCGGCTCCCTGATCGTCGCCTCGGTGCTGTTCGCCGGGCTGCTGCCCTCGATCGTGGCGGACGCGCCCCCGCGACCCGGCCTCGCCCTCGCCGGTGTCGCTGCCGGGCTCGCCGTTCTCGTCGCCGCCCGCCCGCGTCGCCGCGGCCGGGTGCTCGCGGGCCTCGGTGTCGGGTTGGCCGGCGTGCTGGCCGTGGCGCCGGCCGCGGCCGGCAGCGCGGCGGACGCTCTCACGGAGGTCGCGGCGACGCGATTGACGGCCGTCTCCGCGGAGCGGGCGGACCTCCGGCGGGTGACCGCCGAGCAGTTCCGCGACTCCCCGGTGGCGGGGGTGGGGCCCGGCCGGCTCGACTTCCGCTACGAGGACCACCGGGGGATCGAGGTGCGCGCGTACTACACCCACAACGAGTACCTGCAGACGGCAGCTGAGACGGGGTTGGTCGGCATCGCCCTCGCGGTGACCCCGCTGGGCTGCTCGCGGTCGTCGCCGTTCGCCGCCGCGGCCGGACCGCGGCCACCACCGGTCCGGGGCGGTTGCCGCCGGCGGTCGCCGCGCTCGCCGCCCTCGTCGCGTTCGCCGTCCACAGCGCCTTCGACTTCCTCTGGCACGTCGCCGTTCTTCCGTTGCTGCTGGTCGTGAGCGTTGCCGTCCTGCTCAGGGCAGCCGTCAGGCCGCCAGTCCGCACCCCCCGAGAGGTTGCACCATGAGCAACACCCCCAGGACCGTCCTCGACGCCGGCGTCGTCATCGCGGCCAGCGTCGCCCTGCTCTGGGTCGGCGGTGCCGGCGCCATCGCCGACCAGAGCCCACCGAGCCCGCCGGTCGTGGAGCGCAGCCCGGTCGCCCCGGTCACGCCTCCGGCACGCGACCGGGACTGCGCGGACTTCCCGAACCAGGCCGCCGCGCAGGCGGCGCTGGCACCGGGCGACCCGGAACGGCTCGACGCGGACGCCGACGGCATCGCCTGCGAGGACGCGTTCGGCACCGAGGGCAACCAGGTCGCCGTGGCGCCGGTCGGCGGCGTGGACACCGGGGGGACCGCCGGCTGATGGTGCGGCGCACCCTGCTCGCCCGCGTGCTGGCCGTCGCCGCGGTGGTGGCGGTCGCCGGTTGCGGTTCCGCCGAACCGGGGGCCGCACCCCCGAGGGC
>DATLGI010000091.1:0-50793 GCA_035540535.1 Pseudonocardia sp. | reverse complement strand
ATGGTCAACGCGCCCCACCTCGTCGCGCTCGTCCGGGCCGGCGCCCGCTTCGAGGCTGGCAAGCTCGTCGAACGGCCCGAAAGACAGCCTCAACCCGAAGCCGCCTAAAAGATCTTCATCCACAGGTATTGACTATTGCTCAGGGATCGGAGCGCGTGTCGTTGATCACGAGCGGCTCCCGCGTGGCGACCGAGAACTGACAGAACGACTCCCTCAGCGGCATCCTTCGTCGACCGCTGTAGGGCTCGTCACCCCGCCATGCCCCTGCCAGCACCTGCTCGTCGAGTCCCACCAGCGTCACGAACGAGACGGGAACGTCCAACAACGCCGAGGCGATGCGGGCGTACCTGTCGTAGGTCGCAGACCCGGCCGCCTGCAGCAACCCGGTTCGCTCCAGCACGGCCAGCCGCTCCGGATCCTCCACCGCGGACAGGCCCGACACCGTCGCGGGTCCGGTGCTCGTCTCGGCGCCGGTCATCGTCGACCTCCTCGTCGCACTCCGCCAGCATCTCGAGCTTACGAGTGCGTCACCGTGACACTCAGCGCTGTACGCAGCCTAGGGGGTTACTCCAACTGCCTCCTCGTCATTCGTCCGGGCGGCAGTCACAGCACTAGGAACAGGACGTTGTCGCTGAGCGCGCGAGCTCGTCGTCTGAGTGGCTGCGCAGGCGCAGGCGGAGAGCGGCGCCGACGACCTCCGCCAGCCGCTGTCCCCGCGTCCGATCCGCGCGGATCGTCGCGTCGACCTCCAGATGCACCAACGATCCGCCGAGGCGGTGAGTCGACCGACCCTTGACGTCCTGGTCGCGGCAAGTCCGGAGCAGCGCTCCTCGTGGTGGAGGCACACGCTGAAGCTCTTAACCTGGGTCTCCGAGCGAGGCCGGGTCCGGGCAGCGCCCGAGGATGTCCCGAGTTCCGTGGAACTTCGGTGGCGGCCCGGTGATCATCAGGCGGCTGCGGCGGTGTCAGTATGACCGGTTGCACCGACGGGCTGGGTAACGCGCTCCAGCGTGTCGCCCGACTGCTTCATTTACTCAGACAGACCTCAGGTCAGCGTGCTGACCCTCGGCGGCCTGATCCGCCACGTCGCCGAGACCGAGGAGCAGTGGGTGAACTTCATCGTCGACGGGCCGGCCGCGCTCGGCGGCGGGGAGCGGGACGAGATCGACTGGAGCCCCGAGGGCGGGCTCGAGGTCGACCCCGAGGTGGCGGCGGGCTGGGAGGCGCGGTTCCGGCTGCAGCCCGGCGAGACCCTCCCCGGCGTGCTGGGGCGCTACGAGCGGGTGGCCCGGCGCACCGACAAGCTCGTCGCGACGCTGCCCGATCTCGACGTGGCCCACGCCCTGCCCCCGGCCCCGTGGTTCGAGAAGGGCGCTCGCTGGTCCGCCCGGCGCACGCTGCTGCACGTCATCGCCGAGACGGCCCAGCACGCGGGCCACGCCGACATCATCCACGAGTCGCTGGACGGCCAGAAGTCGATGGGCTGACCAGAGGCGGGGCGGCCGACTTCAGAGGCTGCGGCCGTACTCGAGGTTGTGCCGGGCCAGCGTCGGCTCGGAGCCGAAGTAGACGTGGCGCGACATGTCCTCGGAGTAGCGACTGGCCGGTGGCGTGCGGCCCAGCGCCTCGGCCATGGCGCGGATGTGGTGCGGCGCGGCTCCGCAGCACAGGCCGAGGTAGCGGACGCCGGCCGCGTGCGCGTGCGCGGTGAACTCGGCGATCTCGTAGCGGCTGCAGGTGAAGGGGTCCAGGCCGGTCGGGAAGGGGCGCCCCGACGTCGATGTCGGTTTGCCGGGATCGACCAGGGCCTGGAAGTTCGGGTGCGCGGGGTCGGTCCGGTAGGGCACCGGAAGCGCCGCCACCGGGACGTCGACGGCCGCCACCAGCTCGGCGAGCAGCGGCAGCATCGTCGCCGGGCCCCAGGCGCAGTTGAGCCCGACGACGTCCGCCCCGGCGTCGGCAAGGCGGCGCATCGCCTCCGGGAGCGCCACACCCTCGCGGGTGCGTGGCTCGCCGTGCAGGTTGAGGGTGATCACGGACGGCAGGCCGGCGGAGCGGATGACCTCGAGCGCGATCAGGGCCTCGCCCAGGAAGCGGAACGTCTCGCCGATGACGAAGTCGACGCCCACCTCCGCGGCCCACCCGACCTGCTCGGCAAACATCGCCCGCACGTGCCCGTGGCCGGCCGGATCGGCCGGATCGAAGACGTTGGTGTTGCAGACGTCGCCGGCGAGCAGGGTGCCGGTGTCGAGTGCGACGCGGCGGGCCAGTTCGAGCGCCTGGCGGTTGATCCGGTCGAGCAGGTGGTCCTTGCCGACCACCCGCAGCTTCTCCCGGTGCGCGTAGTAGGTGAACGCCTGCACGACGTCCGACCCCGCGTGCACGAACTCCTCGTGCAGGGCCACCACCCGCTCCGGGTGGGCGAGCACGACCTCCGGCACGAACGCGCCGGCCTGCAGGTAGCCCCGCCGTTCGAGCTCGAAGAGGTAGCCCTCGGCGCAGATCACCGGCCCTTCGGCGAGCCGGGCCGCGAGGCCGGGGCGGGTGGGGTCGATTGCCGTGGTCGGGGCCATGGCCATGCCTCCGCGGTCGAGCCTGTTGCCCTTACGGCAACAGCGTTTCCATTCACTCGCGACGGTATCATCGTCGCGCGAACGAGCCAACGGAACGATTCATCGCGGGCGTCGAGCGGGCGGTCGCCGTGCTCGGCGTCCTCGCCGAGGCTCCCGACGACCTGGGCACCAACGAGATCGCCCGCCGGACCGGGATCAACGCGAGCACGATCTCGCGGCTGCTGGCGACCCTCGCCCGTGACGGCCTCGTGCAGCGCGCGCCGGCCTCCGGTCGCTACCGGCTGGGGATGCGGCTGGTGCAGTTCGGCAACGCCGCACTCGCCCGGGTGGACCTGCGCGAGCTCGCCCGCCCGCACCTGCTGGCCCTGCGGGAGCTCACCGGCGAGACGGCGACCCTGTCGGTACCCGCCGGGGAGACGGCCGTGACGATCGATTTCGCGCAGAGCCCGTCGAGTGTCCGCAGCGTGGCCGAGACCGGGCGGTCGAGCGTTCCGCACGCGACCGCGGCCGGGAAGGTGTTCCTCGCCTGGACCGGCGCGCCCGTCGAGGAGCCCCTGCGTGCCTTCACGGACCGCACCATCACCGACCGGAGGCAGCTCGAACGGGAGGTCGCCGAGACCCGCGAGCGCGGGTGGGCCAGGGCCCGCGGAGAGCGCGAGCCCGATCTCAACGCCGTCGCGGTGCCGGTGCTCGACCGGCGCGGCGACCTCGTGGCCGTGCTCGGCGTCCAGGGCCCGGCCGTGCGCTTCGACGACGCCGCGATGGCCCGCGCCGTGGAGCTGCTGCGGGACCGCGCCGCAGCGATCACCGCCGCTGTCATCTGAGCTCGGCCCAGGTCTCAACTCCGTTGCCGCTCGGGCAGCGACCTTGTGACGACGGCAACAACCGTGTCAGAGTCGCCCGGGCAGGTGAGCCGATCACGGGACGAGACCAACGCCCGCGCCGAGCCGGAGGTCCGCGACGACGTCATGAACTTTCTCGACTTCCTCGCCTCGCGCTGGGACAACCTGCTCGAGCTCGGCATCGAGCACGCGGCCGTCACCATCGTCTCGGTTCTCATCGCCACCGTGATCGGGGTCGGCCTGGGCGTCGCGACCTACAACCGGCCGATCGGCGCCCAGGTCGCGCGGAGCGTGACGGCGGTGTTCCTCACCATCCCGTCGCTGGCCCTGTTCGGGATCTTCATCGGGATCCTGGGGATCGGCGCAACGCCGGTCGTGGTGGCGCTGGTCATGTACTCGCTGCTGCCGATCGTGGCGAACACGATCGTCGGGCTGCGCGAGGTGGATCCGGCGATCGTCGAGAGCGCGCAGGGCATGGGGATGGGCCGCGCGCAGCGGCTGCTGCGCATCGAGCTGCCGCTGGCCTGGCCGGTGATCCTGACCGGGGTCCGGGTGTCGACGCTGATCGCCCTGGGCATCGCCGCGATCGGCGCCTACATCAACGGGCCCGGGCTGGGCAACGAGATCTTCAGCGGGCTGTCGCGGATCAGCAGCCCGAACGCGCTCAACCTGGTGCTCGGCGGGACGCTCGGCGTGATCGTCCTCGCTGTCCTCTTCGACCTGTTCTACGTGCTGGTGAGCCGGCTGACGACATCACGGGGGGTCCGATGAGCACCGCGGACGGCGGCCGGGTCAAGATCCGCCTCGAGCAGCTCACCAAGCACTTCCCGGGCCAGGCGCAGCCGGCCGTGGAGGCGCTCGACCTGGAGATCCCCGAGGGCGAGATCGTGATCTTCGTCGGCCCGTCGGGCTGCGGGAAGACCACCACGATGAAGCTCATCAACCGGCTGATCGAGCCGACCTCCGGGCGGATCATCCTCGACGGCGAGGACGTCACCAAGGTCGACCCCGACAAGCTGCGGCGGCGTATCGGGTACGTCATCCAGCAGATCGGCCTGTTCCCGCACCAGACCATCGCGCAGAACATCGCGACGGTGCCCAGGCTGCTCGGCTGGGACGCCGGGCGCATCGCCAAGCGGGTGGACGAGCTCCTCGAGACCGTCGGGATGGACCCGGCCGCCTACCGCGACCGCTATCCCAAGCAGCTCTCCGGCGGCCAGCGCCAGCGCATCGGCGTCGCGCGCGCGATGAGCGCCGACCCCGACGTCATGCTCATGGACGAGCCGTTCGGCGCGATCGACCCGATCACCCGCGACCGGCTGCAGAACGAGTTCCTCCGCCTGCAGGCGGAGATCAAGAAGACGATCGTGTTCGTCACCCACGACATCGACGAGGCGATCAAGATGGGCGACCGGATCGCGATCCTGCGCGACCGCTCCCGCATCGCCCAGTACGACACGCCCGAACGCATCCTGGTGAACCCGGCCGACGAGTTCGTCGCCGACTTCATCGGCCGCGGCGCCTCGCTCAAGCGGCTGAGCCTGAGCCGCGTGCGCGACATCGAGGTGAGCAGCTGGCCGACGGTGTCGGACGGCACCGACGCGACCGAGGCCCGCCGGATGCTGGAGACCACCGACAAGGGCCACCTGCTCGTCCTCGACGACCGGCGGCGGCCGCGCAGCTGGGTCAGCTCCGAGCACCTCCAGCGGTCGGACGGCGGGCTCGCGGCGACGGGTCTGCCCGTTGCCACCGTCGAGCCGAGGGCGACCCTGAGCGACACGCTCAACGAGATGCTCACCGCCCGCTACAGCACCGCGGTCGTGGTCGACGAGTCCGGCGCCTACGCGGGCGTGGTCGACATCGACACGATCAACGAGGCCATCCGCGGCATGCGCTCCGCGGAGCGCAGCCGCGCTCGCGGGACGCTGGACGACGGCCGGGTGGGGTGAACCGGATCCCATGACCGTCCCCGTCCCGGAGCAGCTCATCGGTCCGCGTCGCGGATCGCCGGCGCGCTACCTCGTCACGCCCGCCGTCCTCGCCGCGGTGCTGCTGGCCCTCTACCTCTACGTGAGTAGCCGGCAGCTGGACAGCATCGAGGAGCGGCGGGTGAACCTGCCGTTCATCATGCAGGCCGCGACCGAGCACATCCGGCTGACGGTCGTCTCGACGGTGCTGGTCCTGCTCATCGCCGTTCCCCTCGGGATCCTGCTGACCCGTCCCGCGGCCCGCCGGTTCACCGGCTCGGCCGTCACGGTGTTCAACATCGGACAGGCGGTGCCGTCGATCGGGCTGCTGGTGCTGTTCGCGATCGTGTGGGGCATCGGTTTCTGGCCGGTCGTCGTCGCGCTCGTCGCGTACTCCGCCCTGCCGGTGCTGCGCAACACGATGATCGGGTTGACGCAGGTCGACGCCGCGGTGATCGAGTCCGGTCGCGGCATGGGCATGAGCAGGCTCGGCGTGCTCACGCGGATCGAGCTGCCGCTCGCCGTCCCGGTCATCCTCACCGGCCTGCGGACGGCGCTGGTGATCAACGTCGGCACGGCGACGCTCGCCGCGTTCGTCAACGCGGGCGGGCTCGGGGGGATCATCGTCACCGGCCTGGTGCAGAACCGGCCGCTCGTGACCGTCGTCGGGAGCGTCCTCACCGCGGTACTCGCCCTGCTCATCGACTACCTGGGCCGTGTGGCCGAGGACGTGCTACGCCCCAAGGGCCTCTAGCTTGCCCACCCCCGAACGAACGAAGGGACCAGCCATGCGCCATCCGAGGACCACGCCGGCCCGGTTGCTGGCCGTGCTGGCGGCCGCCGTCCTGACGGCGACCGCCTGCGGCGGCGGAGACACCGGCGGCGGTGAGGCCGGCGGCGGTGCGGCCGGCGGGGCCAACCTCTCCGGCGCCTCGTTCACCGTCGGCTCGAAGGAGTTCACCGAGCAGCTGGTGCTGGGCGAGATCGCCGTCCAGGCCCTGCAGGCCGCCGGCGCGAACGTCGGAAGCCTGGTCACCATCACGGGCACCCCGAACGTCCGCGCCGCCCTGGTGTCGGGCGAGATCGACATGTACTGGGAGTACACCGGCACCGGCTGGACGGTGCACCAGCAGAAAGAGGTCTCGGAGGCGCCGCAGGGTGCCGAGGCGCTCTACCAGGCGGTGGCCGAGGCGGACGCCGCGAACGGGGTCGCCTGGCTGCCGTTCGCGCCGCTGAACAACACCTACGCGATCGCGACGGCCCAGGGCCGCGACCAGGAGCTCGGGGTCACGACCCTGACCGAGTACGGCGAGTTGGTGAGCCGCGACCCGGCCCAGGCCCGGATGTGCGCCGCGGCCGAGTTCATCACCCGCGACGACGGCCTGCCCGGGCTGGAGCAGACCTACGGCTTCGACCTCCCGGCCGACGCCGTCGCCGAGCTGGAACTGTCGCTGATCCCGCCGCAGGTGGCCACCGGCCAGACGTGCAACTTCGGTGAGGTCTTCGCCACGGACGGCGCGATCGCGTCCAACAACCTGGTGATCATCGAGGACGACCAGGAGGCCTTCGTCGCCTACAACGCGGCGATGACGGTGCGCCAGGAGGTGCTCGACCAGAACCCGGCGCTCGCCGACGTGTTCGGCCCGATCTCCCAGGCTCTGACCACCGAGGTGATGCGCGATCTCAACACCCGCGTGGACGTCGACGGCGAGCTGCCGGACGAGGTCGCGGCGTCGTTCCTGGAGGAGAACGGCTTCGCCGGTTAGCGGCGGCGCGGCTCGGGGTGCCGTGTCCGGACGCCCCGAGCCGCAGCCCGTTCGCGGTCGGGCATCATCTCCCGGGTGCGGATCACCCTCGGCCAGGTCGACGCGGTCCTCGGCGACGTCGAGGCCAACCTCGAACGGGCCGAGAAGGTCGCCGCCGCGGCCGTCGAGGCCGGCTCCGAGCTGGTCGTCTTCCCGGAGCTGCACCTGACGGGCTACTCGATCGGCCGGGTCGACGCCGACCTGTCGATGCGCACCGACGACCCGCGCCTGGCCCGCCTCGCCGCCCGGGCGGGCCCGGCCGGGCTGGTGGCCGGCTTCGTCGAGGACGGGCCGGGCGTGCACACCTACAACACCGCGGCCTACTTCTCGGGCGGGGCGGTGGCGCACGTGCACCGCAAGCTGTACCTGCCCACCTACAAGGCCTTCGAGGAGCGCAAGTACTTCACGCCGGGCCCGTCGCTGCGCGCATTCCCGGCCGCGGACGGCACCCGGATGGCGATCCTCATCTGCAACGACGCCTGGCAGCCGCAGCTGGCCTTCCTCGCCACCCAGGACGGGGCCCGGTTGCTGATCGTGCCCACCGCCAGCGCGCAGAGCCAGTTCCCCGAGCACTACGACTCCGCCACCTACTGGTGCGACATCACCCGCTTCTACGCGCGGATGTTCCAGCTGTTCGTGGTGTTCGTGAACCGGGTCGGCACGGAGGGCGACCTGCGCTTCTGGGGCGGCTCGCACGTCGTCGACCCGTGGGGAGAGGTCATCGCGGAGGCGCCGGTCGACGTGGAGCACGTGCTCACCGTCGACATCGACCTGCGCGACGTCCGCCGCCGCCGCCGGGACATCCCGCTGGTCAAGGAGGCCCGCCTCGGCCTGATCAACCGGGAGGTCAAGCGGCTCCTCGACGAGGGCGGGGACCTGTGACGCGGACGCCGGTGACGGAGCGGCGCCCGCTACCCCGCCGTGGGGCGCTCCTCGACATCGGCCCGGTGACCGTCCGCGGTGCCCCGCTTCCGCGCGTCCGCCAGCAGCTCGTCGGTGTCGACGAGGAACTCCGTGCCGTCCTGCTCCACCACGCGGGCGAGGCCGACGTCACGGTAGAGCTGCACCGCCCGCGCGTACTCTCGGTTCTCGCCGATCAGCTGCCGGACGTGCCAGGCGATCCACAGCAGGACGGCGACCACGGTGAGGGCGACCTCGGCACCCACGAACGGGTAGAGCGCCCCGATGTCCTGCGGGTTCGAGAACGAGTCCAGTCCGGTGCCCATCTCCCCTACCTCCGGTCCTCGAGCGCCTGGCCGTCCGCCGGCCCCTCACCCCGTTCGATCGCCCGCGCGACGGCGAGCTCCTCGGCTCCGATGCCGTCACCCGGGGCCCGGCCCTGGAAGTACGGGTACGCCGGGTGGTGGTCGGCGGCGTCGAGACCGGCCAGCTCGACGGCCCGCGGCACCCGCAGCAGGCCGAAGCGGTTCAGCAGGCTCGCCACCGCGAACGCCGGCAGGAAGCCGAGCACGCCGAACATGATGATCGCGCCGAGGAGGTTGCCGAGCGGGTTGATCGCCGGCCACCCCTCGGGCGTGGTGAACCACGCGGTCACCCCCTCCACCGGCGCCGCGGCGGGGTAGCCCCAGAGCATGAAACCGGCGACGACGACCCCGAAGAAGCCCGCGTAGCCGTGCACCGCGACCGCCCCGACGACGTCGTCGATCTTGAACCGGCGCTCGACGTAGAAGTGCAGCTTGTAGGCGATCACCACACCGAGCGCCCCGATCAGCGCGGCCTGGATCGGATGGTAGAGGTCGTTGCCCGCGGACGCCGCGATGATGCCGGCGAGGCCGCCGGAGAAGGTCCAGAAGGGATCGCCGCGGCTGAGCAGGTACGCCGCCATGATCCCGCCGGACAGCGACATCAGGAAGTTGAACGTGATACCGGACAGGGTCGTGGGCATCAGGTAGATGTTGGTCGACGAGAAGTAGGGCGCGCCCTCGGTGCCGATGTCGATGATCGGGATGTTGCAGGCGACGTAGAAGCCCCAGAACCCGGTGAAGATGAAGAACAGGCCCAGGCAGGCGAGCCAGATGTTGTGCGGGCGGATCTCGCGCACCTCGCCGCGCGGGCCGAACTTCCCGATCCGGGGCCCGAGGACGATCAGCACGCCCAGTGCGGCGCCGCCGGCGATCGCGTGGATGACGCCGGAGGCGTACGCGTCGTGGTAGCCCATCAGCTGGACCATCCAGCCCTCGGGGTGCCAGCCCCAGGCGGCGTCGATGATCCACGTGACGGAGCCGACCAGCACCGCGATGATCAGGAAGCCGCCGGTGCGGACCCGTTCGAGCAGCGACCCGGAGACGATCGACGCCGCGGTCCAGGAGAAGAGCAGGAAGGCCGCCCAGAACACCCCGTTGATCCGGTCGGAGAGGTTCGGCGCCATCAGCGGTGACCACGGGGCGGCGCCGTCGCCGGCGCCCTCGACGAGACCGCCGGTGATGCCGGGCCCGTTGGTGAACGCGAAGTAGATGTACCAGCCGAAGAGGAAGAAGGTGATGGTGACCAGCGGGATCACCAGGAACGACTTCATCAGGCTGCGCTGCATGTTCTTCGGCCGCACGGTGGCGACCTCGTAGGTCACGAAGCCGACGTGGATCAGGAACATGAAGACGACGGTCACCCAGTAGTAGAACTCGGTGAAGATGATCGTCAGCGCTTCGGTCGGGTCCTGCATGAGGCACGCTCCGACGTCGGACTAAGGTTCGAACCTAGGACCGAGCGGATGAGACCATCGTGTGAAGGGGGTGTCAAGGCTCACACAGCGTGACGCCGGCTCCGGCGGTGAGCGGTCGGCCGGATCAGGCCGATCCCGCCGCCCTCGCGGCCCGGCCGAACACGATCTCCCGCAACTGCTCGCGGGCGCGCTCCAGGTGCTCACGCATCAGTTCGGCGCTCGCCTCGGCGTCCCCGTCACAGATCGCCTCGAACACCGCCTGGTGGTCGAGCCGGTTCTCCGCCACGGGCTCGACGAACTCCAGCCCGTCGTAGGGGCTGAACAGCTCGCCGCGCGCGGCGTGCACCGCGCTCTCCAGCCGGGTGTTCCCGGCGGCCCGCGCCACGGCACCGTGGAACCGCGAGTCGGCGAGGCGGAACGCCGAGCGGCCGCCGGTGCCGTCGAGGGTGCGGATCGCGTCGCGCATGGCCTCCAGGTCGCTGCCGCCGCGACGCTGCGCGGCCAGCCGCGCGGTGTGCGTCTCCAGGGCGATCCGGTAGTCGATGATCGCGTCGATCTCGCCCGCCTGCTCGCGCATCCGGGCCCGCCACGCCGCCGCGGGCCGGCGCAGCTCGGTGACGAACGTGCCGCCCCGAGGACCGCGCCGGACCTGCACGTAGCCGTCGAGCTGGAGGCTCTTGATCGCCTCACGCAGGCTGATCCGCGCCACCCCGAGCCGCTCGGCGAACTCGCGCTCGGGCGGCAGCCGGTCGCCCGGACCCATCTCCCCGCGGTGGATGAGGTCACGCAGGTGCTCGGCCACCCCCTGACTGAGGGTCATCGACGCCACGACGCGGGTCACGGGCACCACGGTACCGAGCGGCAGGCACACCGAGCTTGACAACGGCGGCGCGCGGGCACGTAAGGTCTGGAGTCAGAACCAAACGAGCGTCCCGGGAGGACCAGTGTGCGGCATCGTGGGCCTCCACCTGCGCGACCCCGCGCTGTACCCCCGGCTCGGCGAGTTGATCGCGCCGATGCTCGACTGCATGGGCAGCCGCGGCCCGGACTCCGCCGGGCTCGCGCTCTACACCGACGACGCGGCCACGCCGCGCTACTCGGTGCGCTCGGACGAGCCGCTGGACTGGCAGCGCGTGGCGCACGACCTCGGCGCGGCACTCGCCGTGGCGGTCGAGGTCACCGAGCGGCCGGGCGGTGCCGTGCTCGCCACGGTCGCCGACGAGCACGCCGTGCTGGATCGGCTCGCCCGTGACGTCCCGTCCGCCGTGCTGGTCGGGCACGGCTCGGCGATGGAGGTCGTCAAGGACACCGGCAACCCGCGGGAGGTCTGCGAGCGCTACGGGATCGCCGCCCGCCGCGGCTACCAGGGCATCGGGCACACCCGGATGGCCACCGAGTCCGCCGTCACCACCGACCACTCGCACCCGTTCGCCCCGGCCGCGGACATGGCGCTGGTGCACAACGGCTCGTTCTCCAACCACGCCACGGTGCGCCGGCGCCTCGAGCGCGACGGCGTCCGCTGCGTCACCGACAACGACTCGGAGGTCGCGGCGCGGTTCGTCGCCCTGCAGGTGGCGCGCGGGGCCGGGCTCGACGACGCGCTGCGGATGGTGCAGAAGGAGCTCGACGGGTTCTTCACCCTGCTCGTCACGACCGCGACCGAGTTCGCCGTCCTGCGCGACGCCATCGCCTGCAAGCCGGCCGTGATCGCCGAGACCGACGCCTACGTCGCGGTGTCCTCGGAGTACCACGCGCTCGCCGGGTTGCCCGGCATCGCACAGGCCCGGGTGTACGAGCCGGAGCCCGAGGAGGTCTACACGTGGCGGCGGTGACCCCGGTCGCGACGACCCCGGTCGCGACGACCCTGAGCTGCGCCGAGCTCACCACCCGGGAGATCAACGCCGCGCTCGCGGCGCTGCCCGACGGCGCGCGCGCGCGGATCCTCGAGCCGTGGGGCCGGCACAACCTGGCGGTGGGGCTCGGCAACCGGATCTCGATCGAGATCGCCGGCAACGCGGGCTACTTCATCGGCGGCCTGTGCGACGGTCCGGACGTCACCGTCGACGGCTTCGTCGGCTGGTCGGTGGGCGAGAACCTGATGCGCGGGACGGTGCGGGTGCGCGGCAACGCCTCGGAGTGCGCCGGCGCGTCGGCGCACGGCGGCACGGTGATCGTCGACGGGGACGCGTCGTCGCGGGCGGCGATCTCGCTCAAGGGCGGCACCGTCGTGGTCGGCGGCGACGTCGGGCACATGAGCGGGTTCATGGCGCAGGCCGGGACGCTGCTGGTCGGTGGGGACGCCGGGCACGCCCTGGGCGACTCGCTCTACGAGGCCGTCGTCTACGTGGCCGGGCGGATCGCCTCGCTCGGGGCGGACGCGCGCGTGGAGGAGCTCACGACGGACGACGTGCTCGTCGTGAAGGCGCTCGTCGACCGGGCCGGGTTCGACCACGTCGACCCGGAGAACGTCACCCGCGTCGCCTCGGCGCGCACGCTCTACCACTTCGACGCGCTGGGCCGGCAGGCGTACTGATGGACCCGCGGCTCCCCGACGACCTGCCGATGGACGCGCGCCGGCGCAGCCACAGCTTCCCGCCGGAGGCGCTCGCCCAGATCCAGCGGATGGCCGCCGACGGGCACTACGAGATCCGCGGCTGGGGCGCCAAGCGCGCGATCCCGACCTTCGACGACCTCACCTTCCTCACCGCGTCGGTGTCCCGCTACCCGCTCGAGGGCTACCGGGAGCGCTGCGACACCCGCACCGTGCTCGGCACCCGGCACGCCACCCGCCCGCTCGAGCTGGACATCCCGATCACGATCGCGGGGATGAGCTTCGGAGCGCTGTCGGCCGCGGCCAAGACCGCGCTCGGCAGGGCGGCCACCGCCGTGGGCACCTCCACCACCACCGGCGACGGCGGGATGACCGACGAGGAGCGGGAGGCGTCGGACCGCCTCGTCTACCAGTGCCTGCCCTCCCGCTACGGCTTCAACCCCGCCGACCTGAAGCGGGCCGACGCGGTGGAGGTCGTCGTCGGGCAGGGCGCGAAGCCGGGCGGCGGCGGGATGCTGCTCGGCCAGAAGATCAGCGAGCGGGTGGCCGGGATGCGGACCCTGCCCGCGGGGATCGACCAGCGCTCCGCGTCGCGGCACCCGGACTGGGTAGGGCCGGACGACCTGCGCATCAAGATCGAGGAGCTGCGCGAGGCCACCGGGTGGGAGATCCCGGTGCACGTCAAGCTCGGCGCGACCCGGGTGACCAACGACGTGAAGCTCGCCGTCGCCGCCGGGGCCGACGTCGTGGTCGTCGACGGGATGCAGGGCGGCACCGGTGCCACCCAGGACGTGTTCATCGAGCATGCCGGCATCCCGACCCTGCCGGCGGTGCGCCTGGCCGCCACCGCACTGCGCGAGATCGGTGTGGAGGACGAGGTGCAGCTCGTCGTCTCCGGCGGGATCCGCACCGGCGCCGACGTCGCCAAGGCGCTCGCCCTCGGCGCCGACGCCGTCGCGCTGGGGGTCGCCCCGCTCGTCGCGCTGGGCTGCAACGCCCGCACCTGGACCCGCGACGGGGTGACGCGCGACGCCACCGCCGACTACCACGCGCTCGGCACCGAGCCCGGCTACTGCCATCACATGCACACCGGCCGCTGCCCGGTCGGCATCGCCACGCAGGACCCCGAACTGGAGGAGCGCCTCGACGTCGAGGCGGGCACCCGGCGGGTCGTGAACTACCTGCGGGCGGTGACGATGGAGCTCACCACGCTCGCCCGGGCCTGCGGGAAGTCCGACGTGCACCACCTCGAGCCGGAGGACCTGGTGGCGTTGACGGTCGAGGCGGCCGCGATGGCCGGGGTGCCGCTGGCCGGCACGAGCTGGATTCCGGGGAGTACCTAGCGAGGAGGACGACGGCATGGGTGACGCGCGCGAGGACCTGAGGGCCCGGGCCACGGAGGACGGTGTCGAGTTCCTCCTCGCCATGTTCGTGGACCTGCACGGCAAGCCGTGCGCCAAGGCCGTCCCGATGGCGAGCTTCGACCTGCTGATGGACGGCGGTGCGGGGTTCGCCGGGTTCGCCGCCGGCGATCTGGGCCAGTCCCCCGCCGACCCGGACATCTCCGCGGTCCCGGACCCGGCCTCGTACACCCCGCTGCCCTGGAAGCCGGGGGTGGCGGTGCTGCACTGCGACCCGCACGTCGACGGCGAGCCGTGGCCCTACGCGCCGCGGGTGATCCTGAAGCGGCGGCTCGCGGCGCTGGCCGCGGAGCAGGGCTGGACGCTCAAGACCGGGCTCGAGATCGAGTACTCGCTGCTGCGACGCGGGGCGGACGGGCGCCTCGAGGTGGCCGACGCGCTCGACCGCGCCCCCAAGCCGTGCTACGAGGCCAAGGGCCTCACCCGCATGTGGGACCACCTCTCACACCTGTCGACGTGCATGAACACCCTCGGCTGGGGCAACTACGCCAACGACCACGAGGACGGCAACGGCCAGTTCGAGCAGAACTTCGTCTACGCCGACGCGGTCACCACGGCCGACCGGGCGATCTTCTTCCGGTACATGGTGCACATGCTCGCGCACGACGCCGGGATGACCGCGACGTTCATGCCCAAGCCGTTCAGCTCGGTCACCGGCAACGGGATGCACATGCACCAGAGCCTGTGGACCCTCGACGACGAGCCGCTGTTCGACGACGGCGCGGACCGGCTCGGCCTGTCCAAGACCGCCTACCACTACATCGGGGGGTTGCTCGAGCACGGCCGCGCCACCGCCGGGATCATCTGCCCGACCGTCAACTCGTACAAGCGGATCGGGGTCGGCAAGCCGGCATCCGGCTCGACGTGGGCACCGGCGTACGTGGCCTACGGTGGCAACAACCGGACGGTCATGCTGCGGGTGCCCGAGGGCGGCCGGGTCGAGCACCGGGGTGTGGACGGCTCGGCGAACCCGTACCTGGCGTCGGTGGCGCTGCTGGCGGCCGGGCTCGACGGCATCGAGCGCTCGCTCGACCCCGGTGACCCGGTGACCGACGACCTGTTCGCGCTGCCGCCCGAGGAGGTGGCCCGCCGCCGGATCACCCACCTGCCCCGCACCCTGGATGCGGCGGTCGACGAGCTCGTCGCCGACCCGGTGCTGCGCGACGCGCTCGGCCGGGTGCGCGACGGCGACTTCGTCGACTACTACGCCGGGGTCAAGCGGGCGGAGTTCGGCGAGTACCACGCGACGGTGTCCGACTGGGAGATCGACCGCTACCTCACCCTCATGTGACGCGAGTGCGCCCCTCCGGGTGCGCGAAGGTCCCCTTCCACGCGGTCCACGGGGCGCGGCGCGCACGGGTGCGCGTGCGACCATCGCCGGCGTGCGGTTGTTCGTCGCGCTCACCCCGCCCGCGGACCGCGTCGAGGAGCTGTGGACGGCGACCGCGAGCCTGCGCGCCGCATCACCGCGGCTGCGCTGGACCCGTCCCGAGCAGTGGCACCTGACGCTGGCGTTCCTCGGCGAGGTCGACGACCGCGCCCGCGCCGACCTCGCCGAGCGGCTGGCCCGGGCCGCGCGGCGGCACCCGCCGCCGGAGCTGCACCTGGGCGGGGGCGGCCGGTTCGGCGACCGGGTGCTGTGGACGCGGGTGCACGGGGACGTCGCCGGGCTGGCGCGGCTGGCCGCCTCGGTGCGGGCCGCCGCCCGCCGCGCCCGGCTGCCGGTCGAGGAGCGTTCCCACCGCCCGCACCTCACCCTGGCCCGGGCCGGGCGCGAGCCGGTGGCGCTGCGGCCCGCGGTGGCCGCGCTCGCGTCGTTCACGGGCCGCCCGTGGACCGCCTGCACGCTGGAACTCGTGCGCAGCCGGCTCGGCGCCGGCCCCGACGGGAGCCCGGCCTACGACACCGTCGGGTCCTGGACGCTGGGCGGGCGAGCATGATCGGCGCCAGGGGGTGCCGCGCCGGGTCGGCACGGACTCCGGCGCCCCACTCACCCGGTTCCACCAGGTCGGCGGCGAGTGGCTGCCGGCGACGCCGCCGGTTGCCACCGCCGACCGCGCCCCCCGCCGGTGAGGTCGAGGTCGGGCACCGTCACGCGCTCGGCCGCCACCCGCCGTGCGCCGCGCCCTCTTCGCGCGCCGTCCTCCTACATCGCACCGTGTGCAGACGCCGCGATGTCGGAGGACAGCGCGCGAGGTGACGGCCCGCCAACCTGCGCGCGGCGCTGGCGTTCCGGCACCCCGCGTGATCATGCGCCGGCACCGCCCACCCGCAGCCTCGGCAGGCCCGCCTCGATCTGCTCACGGTCCGGCTCCAGCCACGGCGGCAGCTTGAGCGCCTTCCCGAGCTCCAGCAGCGGCTCGTCGACGGTGAAGCCCGGCGTGTCGGTGGCGATCTCGAACAGCACGCCGCCGGGCTCGTGGAAGTAGATCGAGGTGAAGTACTGCCGGTCCATGATCTCGGTAACCGAGACGCCGGCCTCGCGCAGCGCGTGCTGCCAGCGCACCTGCGTATCGCGGTCGGCCACCCGGAACGCGATGTGGTGGACCGTCCCGCCGGCCTGCCGGCCCCGCCCGCCGGTCCCGGCGGCGACGTCGACCAGCGCGCCCGTGCCGCCGCCGGCCATGCCGAACCGGGCACGGCCGGCCCCCTGGCCCTGGGCGGTCATGCCGAGCAGGTCCGCGAGCATCTGCGCGGTCGGGTCGAGCAGGCGCTCCGAGAGCGTCACCGAGTGCAGCCCGCGCACCGCGTGCTCGGTTGGCACCCCGCCCGCGCCGTCCCAGCCGGAGCGGGTGTCCCCGGGCGCGGCGACGAGGTCGATCACCAGGCCGTCGGGGTCGCGCAGGGTGAGCACCTCCTCGCCGTCGCGGCTCACGGGCGGGTCCGCGTCCACACCCAGCCCGGCCAGTCGCGTCTGCCACCAGCCCAGCGACTCCGGCGGCACGCCGAACGCGGTCGCGGTGGTCAGGCCGACGCCCTGGCGGCCCTGCGGGACCCCCTGCCAGGGGAAGAAGGTGAGGATCGTCGACGGGCTGCCGTGGGCGTCGCCGTAGTAGAGGTGGTAGACGTCCGGGGCGTCGAAGTTCACCGTCTGCTTCACCAGCCGCAGCCCGAGCACGGTGGTGTAGAAGTCGACGTTGCGCTGGGGGTCGGAGGCGATCGCCGTCACGTGGTGCAGCCCGTGCGGCGCGATGTCGTTCATGCGGTGCTCCTCGCGGTCGGGTCACCCGAGCCTGGCGCATCGCCCAGCTCGTTGCAAACGCAAGCATCAGGGCCAGCGGACCGACGCGGCCACCGCCACGCTCGCCAGCACGGCCGCCCCCGCGGCCACCGCGGGAAGCCGCCGCGCCGCGACCCGACGGTCAGCGGGGATCCGGACGAGCAGCCGGCGGTACCGCCGCTGCCCCGCCACCGCGAGCAGCGCGGCGACCGCCAGCAGGCCGAGCGCGACGGCCGCCGTCGCCGTCCGGCCCGCGGCGACCGCGACCGGGAGCAGCAACGCGGCGACGGCGGCCAGACCGATGGCGGTGCGGGTCCACGCCAGCAGCGTGCGCTCGGCCTGCGCACCCGGGTCGGGCAGCCCGCCGGGCACGTCAACCCCGCGCCGGGGTGAGCAGGACGAGCACCAGCGTCACCAGGGCGAGAGCCGAGAGCCCGACGACGAGCGCGGCCGGGGTCCGGGTCGGCGGGAGCGGCTCGTCGTGGCGCAGCGCGCGCTGGTACACCCGCCAGCGGCGGTACCCGGTGACCGCGACGACCGCGCCGAGCAGGACGAGAACCACGGCGACGGCCTCGCGGGCCCCGGGCACCGGCAGCTCCGGCAGGAGGTGGGCCACCGCGAGCCCGGCCGCGTCCAGCGCGAGCGCGGTGCGCAGCCACGCCAGGAACGTGCGCTCGTTCGCCAGCGTGAACCGGTAGTCGGGCTCGTGCCCGCCCTCCCCCTCGCGCATCCGCCGCACGGTACGGGACTCGTCTCCGTCGACCGGTCCACGGTGGAGCGGGCCGCGCAGGCCGGTGACCGCCGGGCCGGCACCGTGCCCACCGCCGTGCGGTCGCTGTCGAACAGGTAGGCCGGGCCGTGCCGGGGTATGCACGCCCATGAGTGCCACCCGAACCGCGCCGACCCGGGGCAGGCTGATCGGAGAGGCGATCACCCGGCTCGCCCGGTGGAGCCTGCGGCTGATCCTGATCGCTGTCGCGGCCGCGCTGCTCTGGTGGCTGCTGGGGCAGCTGTGGACGATCGTGCTGCCGGTGCTGCTCGCCGCCCTGATCGCGACGGTGCTGTGGCCGCCGACGGCGTGGCTGCGCCGGCACCGGTTCCCGCCCGCCCTCGCCGCCGCGACCGTGCTCGTCGGATCGCTCGGCGCGTTCGCCGCGCTGTTCGCCCTGCTCGCACCGTCCGTCGTCAGCGGGGTGTCCGAGGTCGTCGCCAACGCCTCCGGCGCCCTCGACCAGATCCGGCAATGGCTGTCCGGACCGCCGCTGAACCTGGGCCAGGGCCAGCTCGACGACGCGCTGCAGGCGCTGAGCGAACAGCTGCGGCAGAGCGCCTCGTCGATCGCCGGCGGGGTCCTGACCGGGGTCACGGCCGTCGCGTCGGCGCTGATCACCGCCGTGTTGGTGCTGGTCCTGCTGTTCCTGTTCCTCAAGGACGGGCCCCGGTTCCTGCCGTGGTTGAGCCGGGTGTCGGGCCCGCGGGCCGGCGCGCACCTGTCGAAGGCGCTGACGCGGGTCTGGCACACGGTGCAGGGGTTCATCACCACGCAGGCCCTCATCGGGCTCCTCGACGCGATCCTGATCGGGATCGGCCTGGTGATCGTCGGCATCCCGCTGGCGCTTCCCCTCGCGGTGCTGACCTTCCTCGGCGGGTTCGTCCCGATCGTCGGTGCCATCGTCGCAGGCGGGCTCGCCGTCCTCGTCGCGCTGGTGAGCCAGGGGTTCACCGCCGCGCTGATCGTGCTGGCCATCGTCGTGGGCGTGCAGCAGGTCGAGGGCAACGTGTTCCAGCCGATCCTGCAGGGCCGCATGCTGCACCTGCACGCGGCCGTCGTGATCCTCGCGGTCACGGCCGGCAGCGCCCTCTACGGGATCGCCGGCGCGTTCCTCGCCGTGCCGGTGGTGGCCGGCGCGGCGGCGGCACTGCGCTACGCGAACGAGGTCCTCGACGCGCGGACGGTCGACGCACGGTCCGGCGATGCCGATGACGACACCGGGCCCGACGCCGACGCGCCGGCGGAGGGCGACCCCGACCGCGGCGCGGCGCCCGCGGTGGAGCCGAGCCGGGCGCGGTGAGCCGCGGCGTCAGGCGACCGGGGGCACCCGGACGACGAGCGCACCGGGCTCGACCCGGACCCGCAGCTCCCGCGCGTCGCCGATCGGGTCGCCGTCGAGCTGGGAGGGCTGGGGTGCCTCCGCGGTCACGACGAGCGAGCGAACCTGCCAGTGCTCCAGCCGGGGATGGCCGCGTCGCCGCCGGGTGACCACCCGCGCGGCGACGGCGACCCAGCCCGGCAGCCCCTTCGGCGCGAGGTTGACGACGTCGAGCCGCCCGTCGTCGATCGCGGCGGCCGGCATGAGCACCAGCCCGCCGAGCAGGGCACCGCAGTTGCCGACGACCACCGTGCGGCTGCGGCGGCGCAGCGGCGGGCCGCCGTCCATGCTCAGGGTCACGCGGGTACGCTGCCCGCGCATCGCGCGCAGCCCCGCGATCACGTAGGCGAGCGGCCCCACCCGCACCTTCAGCGCCTCCGGGGTCGTCGCCATGATCGCCGCGTCGAAGCCGGTGCCGGCCATGACCAGGAACGCGCGCTCCGCCTCCGCGCCGTCGACCCGGACGCGGCCGACGTCGATGGCCCGGTCGTCGCCGGTCAGCGCCAGCTCGGCGGCCTCCCCCACGTCGGTGGGGGTGCCCAGGGTGCGCGCCAGCAGGTTCCCGGTGCCGGCGGGGACCAGGCCCATCGCGACCCCCGTCCCGGCGAGCACCTCGGCCACGTACCGCACCGTCCCGTCGCCGCCGCAGGCCAGCACGACGTCGGCCCCCCGCTCGACCGCCGCGCGGGCCTGCCCGGTCCCCGGGTCCGCGACCGTCGTCTCCAGCCACAGCGGCTCGGCCCACCCGAGCCGGGCGCAGACCTCGGTGATCCGCCGGCGGGTGGCCGGGCCGGCCTTCGTCGGGTTGACGACGACCGCCGCGAGCGGACGGTCCGCCGGTTCCGCGACGAGCGGGTCGGGGTGGGAACCGGGCCGGACCGCGAACGCCGCCGTCGCCAGCAGCAGGGTCAGGACGAACCCGCCGACCGCGAGGAGCCACCCGGTGCCCACGGCGGGACCCTAGCGGAGGGCCGGACGCGGCCCGCCCGTGTCGTCGGCTCGACCCCGGCGCCCGCGCGAGCTGCCGCCGGCAGACCGGCGGCGGGGGCACCTTGTGCGGCTGGTGTGGCCACGACCAGGACTCACGGCGACGAGGTACCCGCGGACGGCGTGGTCACGACGTCATCGTCGCCCGGCCGTGCATCGGCGTCGACGCCTGGGCGTGCCGGCGGCGCGGGATCCGGCCCGCGAGCCGTGCCGCCCGGCCGGCCTGGACGGCGAGCCGCATCGCGGTGGCCATCTGCGGCGGCGAGTGGGCCCGGGTGACGGCGGAGGCGAGCAGCACCGCGTCGCAGCCCAGCTCCATGGCCAGCGCGGCATCGGAGGCGGTGCCGATCCCGGCGTCGAGCACCACCGGCACCCCGGCCCGCTCGACGATCATCGCGATGTTGTGGGGGTTGAGGATGCCGAGCCCGGTGCCGATCGGGGAACCCAGCGGCATCACCGCGGCGCAGCCGACCTGTTCCAGCCGCCGCGCCACCGCGGGGTCGTCGTTGGTGTAGGGCAGCACGGTGAAACCGTCCGCCACCAGTTGTTCGGCGGCGTCCACCAGCTCGAGCGGGTCGGGCAGCAGGTCCACCTCGTCGGCGATCACCTCCAGCTTCACCCAGTCGGTGCCCAGCGCCTCGCGTGCCAGGCGGGCGGTCAGCAGCGCTTCCGCCGCGGTCCGGCAGCCCGCGGTGTTCGGGAGCGCGCGGATGTCGTGGCGTTTCAGGACGTCGAGCAGCGAGCCGTGGGTCTGCGGGTCCACCCGGCGCATCGCGACGGTGGTCAGCTCGGTGCCGGACGCCACGAGCGCCTGCTCGAGGATGGCGAGGTTCGGGGCGCCGCCCGCCCCGGTGATCAGCCGGGAGCCGAAGGAACGGCCGGCGATGACGAGCGGGTCGGCCGCGGCAGCGGGGTCCACCTCAGCCACCCGCGACCGCGTCGAGGACCTCGATGCGATCGTCCGCGACGAGGACGGCGCCCGCCCACTCCCCGCGCGGCACGACGTCGTCGTTGACGGCGACCGCCGTGCCGTCCCCGGCGCTGCCGACGGGGGTGCCGTCGCGCTGGTCGAGGAGGTCGGCGAGGAGGTCGGCGACCGTGGTCCCGTCGACGACGTCGCGCGGCTCCCCGTTCACGGTGACCCGCAGCCGGGATGTGCTCATCGCCTGCCTCCTTGCTGGACGAAGCCTTGCTGGACGAAGCCTTGCTGGACGAGGTCGGTGGGCGTCGTGTCCGTCGGGCTCGCCGCGGACGGGGACGCGGCGAACCGCTGGGGCGAGAAGGATTCCAGCGCCGCAGGGACGCTGCCGGTGGCGAGCAGCTCCGCCACCGCGTCACCGGTCACGCCGGCGAGCAGGATGCCGTTGCGGTGGTGGCCGGTGGCCACGGCCAGTCCCGGCAGCCGCGTCGGCCCGAGGATGGGGGCGTTGTCGGGCGACCCCGGCCGCAGCCGCGCGGAGGTCTCCACGAGCGCCACCTCGGCGACGCCGGGCACCAGCGCCATCGCGTCCCGCAGCAGCTCGTAGACGCCGCCGGCGGTGACGGTCTGGTCGAAACCGAGCTCCTCCACGGTCGCGCCGACGACGATCTCGCCGTCCTCCCGGGGCACCAGGTAGACGTCGAAGCCCCGGACCGTGCCTCGCACCGTGCGGGACAGCAGCGGCCGGACCGCCTCGGGCACGCGCAGCCGCAGGACCTGGCCCTTCACCGGGCGCACCGGTGGGCGCGCGTGGTCCGGCACGCCGTCGACCCCGGCGGAGTGGCAGCCCGCCGCCAGCAGCACCTGCCCGGCAGGGACCGTCGTCCCGTCCGGCAGCCGCACCCCGGTGGCGCGGTCACCGGCTACCTGCACGGCGGCCGACTGCGCGACGACGTGCACACCGGCCCGCTCCGCGGCCGCCCGCAGCGCGGTCAGCAGCCGGCGGCTGTCGACCTGGTGGTCACCGGCGACATGCAGGCCGCCGGTGACCTGCGGCGCGAGGAAGGGTTCGAGCCGACGGCACTCCCGCCCGGTGAGGCGCTCCACCGTCAGGCCCAGCCGGCGCCGGACGTCGTGGAGGTCGTCCAGGACGGCGCGATCACCGGCGTCCAGGGCGACGGCGAGGGTGCCGCACGGGCGGAAGCCGGGGTCGACGCCACTCGCCTGCGCGACGTCGGCGACGAAGTCGGGGTAGCGGCGGGCGGCGTCGAGGCTCAGCCGCAGCAGCTCCTCCTCGCCGTGGTGCAGCTCGGTGACCGGGGCCAGCATGCCGGCCGCCACGCCGGAGGCGCCGCTGCCGGGTGCCGGGTCCAGCAGCAGCACCCGCAGCCCCCGCTGGGCGGTCCGCCACGCGCAGCAGAAGCCGACCACACCACCGCCGATCACGGCGACGTCGTAGCCGCGCTGCGCGACACCCACAGGGGTTCTCCCTTCGCCGGCATGACCCGGATCAGGTTCGACGGTCGGCGAGTCGCTCGCCCTCTCAGCCCGCCACCGGGCTCCCGTGCACCTCGAGCCTAGCGTCCCGCGGCTGGCAGACTCGGCGGCCATGCCCCGCACCTCGTCCCCACAGCCCGGGGATCGCACGTCCGTCGATCGTCTCGTCGATCGCATCGAGCGGCTGCGCGCCGCCCGGGTGTACCTGTGCACGGACGCCCGTCGCCGGCAGGGCGACCTGCCGGGGTTCCTCGACGCCGTGCTGGCCGCCGGCGTCGACGTCGTGCAGCTGCGCGAGAAGGGGCTCGAGGCGCGGGAGGAGCTGGAGCTGCTGGAGGTCTTCGCCGCCGCGACCCGCCGGCACGGCCGGCTGCTGGCCGTCAACGACCGGGCCGACGTCGCTGCCGCCGCCCAGCCCGACGTCCTGCACCTCGGGCAGGACGACCTGCCGGTCCACGTCGCACGCCGCCTGCTGGGCCCCGACGTCGTCCTCGGCCGCTCCACGCACGACCCGGCACAGGTCGACGCCGCGGTCGCCGCACCCGAGGTGGGCTACTTCTGTGTCGGGCCGACGTGGCCGACGCCGACCAAACCCGGGCGCGCGGCCCCCGGCCTGCCGCTGCTGCGCCACGCTGCTGCCCACACCGCGGCGTCCTGCGGGACCGTCGCCAAGCCGTGGTTCGCGATCGGTGGCATCGACCTCGCCACCCTGGACCAGGTGCTGGACGCCGGGGCGCGGCGGGTCGTCGTCGTCCGCGCCGTCACCGACGCCGACGACCCCGCGGCGGTGGTCGCCGAGCTCGCTCGCCGGGTGGCCGCGGCGGGCTGAGCACCGCGGCGCGAACCTCGGCCGGCGCCCGTCGGCTACGGTGGACGCACGTTCGCGGGAGCCCACACCAAGTGGGCTGAGAGGGCGGCTACGGGCCGTCGACCGCCAGACCTGATCCGGGTAATGCCGGCGAAGGGAGACCGATGACCACCGCATCTGTGCGTCCCTCCGACAGCCAGGACGCGCTGCCCTGGCTGTGGGAGGTCGCCGACCGCACCTACCAGCAGATCCTCCGGCACCCGTTCCTCCGGGAGCTGGCCGACGGGTCGCTACCTCGGAGGACGTTCCGGCACTACCTCGTCCAGGACACCCTGTACCTGCGGGAGTACGCGCGAGCGCTGCGCGTGCTCGCCGCCCGGGCCCCGGACGACGCCACCGCCGCCATGTTCGGGGAGCACGCCGCGGGGGCGGTGGCCGCCGAGCGGTCGCTGCACGCCGACGTCCTCGCCGAGCTGGGTCGCTCGCTGCCGGCGGAGGAGCGGCGCGCGGAGGCCTCCCCGACGACCCTGGCCTATACCAGCTACCTGCTGGCCACGGTGCACGGCGGGTCCTTCGCCGAGGGACTGGCCGCGGTGCTGCCGTGCTACTGGATCTACTGGAAGGTGGGCCGGGCGCTCGCCCCGGGCTCCTCCCCCGACCCGCTGTTCGCCCGGTGGATCGCCACCTACGGCGGCGTCGGCTTCGGCGACGTCGCGGCTGCGGCGCTGGCCGTCACCGACCGCGTCGGCGCCACCCTCGGCGTCGCGGAGCGGGAACGGATGCGCGACCACTTCCGGATCGCCGCGCGCTACGAATGGATGTTCTGGGACGCCGCCTACCGGCGCGAGGGGTGGCCGCTGTGACGGCGCCACCCCGGGCGCTGACGATCGCGGGGTCGGACTCCGGCGGCGGCGCAGGCATCCAGGCAGACCTCAAGACGTTTCTCGGCTGCGGCGTGCACGGCATGTCCGCGGTCACCGCGATCACGGTGCAGAACTCCCTCGGCGTCACCGGCGTCCACGAGGTACCGGCGCAGGTGGTGGCCGACCAGATCGAGTCGGTCGTCACCGACATCGGCGTCGACGCCACCAAGACCGGCATGCTCGCCTCGGCCCCGATCATCGAAGCGGTGGCGGCCACGGTGCGCCGGCTCCGGGTCGGGCCGCTCATCGTCGACCCGGTGTGCGCCTCGCAGCACGGCGACCCGCTGATCCGTCCCGATGCCGTCGAGGCGCTGCGGGACCAGCTGCTACCGCTGGCCGACCTGACGACGCCCAACCTCGGCGAGGTCAAGCTGCTGACCGGGATAGCCGTCCGGGATCGGGCCGGGCAGCAGGACGCCGCGCGAGCGCTGTACGAACTCGGGTGCCGCCGGGTGCTCGTCAAGGGCGGTCACCTGCCGGCGGACCAGCCCGCCATCGACCTGCTCTTCGACGGCGCGGAGTTCCGGGAGCTGACCGCCGCCCGCCTTCCGTCCGCGCACACCCACGGCACCGGCGACACGCTCGCGGCCGCGACCGCGGCCGGCCTCGCGCGGGGGCTGGACCTCCTCGCCGCGCTGGCCGAGGCGAAGCGGTACGTCACGGCCGCCATCGCCGACGGTTACCCGCTCGGGACCGGTGTGGGTCCCGTCGGCCACTTCTGGCGGCTGAGCAGTCGTTCCTGAATCGTCTGCCGGTGACCTTGCGCCGATGTGTTCGTCGGCCTTGTGGACCGGTGCGCGCCGGTCGCGGTCGTCCGCTGCCGTCGGTCATGGGCGGTGGCGGACTCGGCGAGTAGCGTCGTCGAGCATGGTGGATCAGAGTCTTAGCGAGGAGGCCCGCGAGGCCATCCTCCGAGCGATCATCAAGTCGGCGCCGACCGTCGGCAACAGCCCGGCCGGTATCCGTGATCTTGCCGAGGCGTACGCCCTGCTGGAGCGGGACCTGACCCCGAACGCCGGCGTCGTCCAGAACAGGACCTGAGGCGAGGCTGCGAGTCCCTGACCTGGGAAGGAGCTCCTCCGACTGGACTCGAACCAGTAACCCTGCGATTAACAGTCGCATGCTCTGCCAATTGAGCTACGGAGGACCGGCTGCGGAGCTCGACCCCCGCCGGCCCCGGAACCATATCCCAGCGCCCCGGCCGCCGAGCCGCCACCCCCACCCCGCACGGGCGCGGGCTGCGGCACGATGGGCGTCCTGGGAGTGGTCACGACGACCGGGAGGCGTCTTGCTGAAGTTCCTGCTGGGTGCGGCCGTCGGTTACGTGCTCGGTGCCCGCGCCGGCCACGAGCGCTACGAGCAGCTACGGCGCACCTACCAGCGGGTGGCCGACCACCCGGCCGTGCGGGGTGCGACGGCGGTCGTCCGGGCCCGAGGCGAGGAAGCGGTGGTGGGCGGGCGGCACGCCGAGAACGGGTCCGGCAACGGCCACGCCCGCTGATCGGGAAGCGCTGTCCGCCGGGCTCCGCACGCCGCCTCAGCCGACCCGGGCCAGCAGTGCCTCGGTGACCTGCGCGGTCGACGCCGTACCGCCGAGGTCGGTCGTGCGCGTCGCCGGGTCGCGCAGCGTCGCCTCCATCGCCGCGACGACGTCGGCGGCCGCGGCGGGATGGCCCAGGTGCTCCAGCATCAGCGCCGCCGACCACACCGCGCCGGCCGGGTTCGCCACGCCGCGTCCGGCGATGTCGGGTGCCGAGCCGTGCACCGGCTCGAACATCGACGGGTGCTCCCGCGTCGGGTCGAGGTTCGCCGACGGGGCGATCCCGATGCTGCCGGCGATGGCGGCGGCAAGGTCGGACAGGATGTCGCCGAACAGGTTCGACGCCACCACGACGTCGAACCGGCGAGGGTCGAGCACGAACTTCGCCGCCAGCGCGTCGATGTGCTCGGAGTCCCAGCTCACCTCGGGGTACCGCGCCGCGCGCGAGGCCACCACCTCGTCCCAGAACGGCAGGGTGTGGACGATCCCGTTGGACTTCGTCGCCGAGGTGACGTGGCCGCGGCGCCCGCGGGCGAGCTCGAAGGCGTAGTCCGCGATCCGCGTCACCCCGGCCCGCGTGAAGATCGACTCCTGCACGGCCAGCTCGTCCGGGAACCCGCGGTTCATCCGTCCACCGACCTCGCTGTACTCGCCCTCGGTGTTCTCCCGCACCACCACGAGGTCGACGCCGGCGGCGTCGGCGAGCGGGCTGCCCACCCCGTCGAACACGCGGATCGGGCGCAGGTTGACGTACTGACGGAACGCGCGGCGGATCGGGATGAGCAGCCCCCACAGCGACACGTGGTCGGGCACGCCGGGCCAGCCGACCGCGCCGAGCAGGATCGCGTCGAACCCGCGCAGCGTCTCGATCCCGTCGGCCGGCATCATCGCGCCCTGCTCGGCGTAGCGGCGGCACGACCAGCCGAACTCCTCGTAACCCAGCGCGATCCCGTGCCGCGCCGTCACCGCGTCGAGCACGGCCCGCGCGGCCGCGACGACCTCGGGGCCGATCCCGTCGCCGGGGATCACCGCGATCTGCTGCATGCGGTCAGGCCCCCAGGCCCAGCAGGGCGATCATGAGGGGGAGGAAGATGATGATCAGGATGGCCCCGATGACGTCGAAGGACGCCCCCGAGCGGATCATCCGCGTGATCGGCACCGCACCCGACCCGTACACGACCGCGTTCTGCGGCGTGGAGACCGGCAGCATGAACCCGAACGAGGCGGCGAACGTGGCCGCGAGCGCGGGCACGAACGGGTTGACCCCGGAGGCCACCGCGATCGGGATGATGATCGGGACGACGACCGCGGCCGAGGCCGTGTTGCTCGTCGTCTCCGACACGATGATCGCCAGCAGCACCGCGAAAACCGAGATCGCGATGACGCTGGTCAAGCCCAGGGCCCCCGACACGCCGGTGCCGATCGTCTCGGCGAGCCCGGTGTCGGCCAGCAGCGAGCCGAAGATGATGCCCGTGCCGAACAGGACGATCGTCCCCCAGTCGATCCCCGCCGCGTCGCGCCAGCGCAGCGTGAACTCCCGCGCCGGCCAGTCGACGGGCAGCAGGAACAGCAGCGAGGCGCCGAGCACCGCGACGATCCCTTCGTCGAGGCGGTCGCTCACCCCCTCGTACACGGGCGAGTCGTTGCCCGCGACGAGCGCGACGATGCCCGGCAGGATCCACAGCGTCACCGTGGTCCCGAACGCGAAGAGCGTGTTCTTCTCCGCCCGCGACAGCCGGCCGAGCTCGGCGCGCTGCTCGGCGACGTACTTCTCGACCCCCTCGATGCGGTTGATCTCCGGGCGGTTGAGCAGCAGGAGCACCACCGCGAGCGCGACGAACATCAGCAGGCAGATCGGGAAGGCCATCGCGACCCACTGGGCGAACGAGATCCGCTCGCCGGTCGCCTCCTCGATCAGCCCGCGCCCGATGAGGTTGGGCGGGCTGCCGACCGGGGTGAGCAGGCCCCCGACGCTCGCGCCGTAGGCCAGCATCAGCATCAGCGCGAACCCGACCCTGATCCGGAGCGGGTCGAAGTCCTCGGGCACCACGCCACGCTCCTGCATCAGCTTGGCGATCACCCCGAGGATGCCCAGCGCCGTCGGCAGCAGCATCGCCACGGTGGCCGTGTTCGAGACGAACGCCGAGAGCAGCGCGGTGATCCCGCCGAACGCGATGATCAGCCGGGTCGTGGAGCCGCCGACCCCGCGCAGGGACAGGATGCGGAACGCGAACCGCCGCGCCAGGCCGTGCTTGAGCATCGCCGCCGCGAGGATGAACGCCCCGATGAACGTGAACACCGTGGACGACCCGAACGGCGCGAGCGCGTCGTCGGCCGGTACGACCTGCAGGATGACGATGAGCGCCACGCCGATGAGGCCGCCGATGGGGATCGGCACCGCCTCGGTGACCCACAGCACGATCACGCCGAGCAGGACCCCGGCGAGCGTCTGCTGCTGCGGCTCGAGCCCCAGCGGCAGCGCGAGGAACACGATCGTGACCACCGGGGCCAGGAACAGCCCGACCGTGCGGCGGCCCTTCTCGAACCGCTCCTCGGCGGGCGAGAGCCGCTGCTCCCCCAGGCTGCGGTACGTCCCCCCACCGAGGAGGGCCTTGTCGACATCGGTACGCGCCATCTGGTCCTCCGATCGCTGGTGCCGCGGATGCCCGCCGGCCCCGGCGCATCCTGCGCCCGCGTGTCCGCTCCGCCGCCCCGGCTACGGGACCCGCGCCACCGCGAAGACGCGGCGGAACGGGAACCAGGTGGAGCCATCCGGCCGGGCAGGGTACGCGACGCGCAGCCGGGGCGCGAGCTCGGCTCGGAAGGCGGCCCAGCCGGCGTCGTCGAGGGCGTCGCGGACGGGACGCAGGGTGGTGGAGCCGATCCAGTCCAGCACCGGGTCGGCCCCGGTGAGGCGCTGCACGTAGGTCGTCTCCCAGACGTCGACAGCGGCTCCGGTGTCGGTGATCAGCTCCGCGTACGCCTCGGGGGCCAGGACGTGGGCGCCCCCGTGGAGGGTGGCCGTGCCGCGCCAGCGCGGCTCGTCGAGCAGTTCGGCGGCCAGCACGTGCGACGGCGCCGCGTGGTTGGCCGGCACCTGCATCGCGAACCAGCCACCCGCGGGCAGCGCGGCGAGCCAGCGCGGGATCAGCCGGGGATGCGCGGGCACCCAGTGCAGCACCGCGTTGGTCACGACGACGTCGGTGTCCGGGGCCGGCGTCCAGTCCTCCGCGGCGCGCCGCTCGGCGTCGACCCCGCGCTCGCGGGCGGCCGCGACCATCTGCGCGGAGCTGTCCAGCGCCTCGACGGCCGCATCCGGCCAGCGGGCCATCAGCACCTCGGTGAGGTGGCCGGGCCCGCAGCCGAGGTCCACGACGCGCCGCGGCTCGGCTGCCCCGACCCGGGCGAGCAGGTCGTGGAACGGGCGCGCGCGGTGGTCGTCGAAGGCCAGGTAGCGCGCCGGATCCCAGACGGTGCCGGTCACGGCGCGAGCTTCCGCGAGACCTCCGCGGCGAGGCGGGCCACGGCGGCGCGGTCGGCGCCGGGGTCGGGGCGCACCTGCAGCACCGTGCCGTCCCGGCCCGGGACCTTGCGCTGCACGAACCACGCCCCACCGCCGGGCAGGTCGCGGTGGTGGCGGCTCCGGATGGAGGCGGTGACCCGCTCGTGCACCACCTCGGGCACGGTGCCGGGATCGACCAGGCGCAGCCGCCGCTCCGGCAGGTCGGCGAGCACCACGGCCGCGCCCGCCTGCTCCGCCTCCTGCGCCTCGACGAGGGCCAGCGCGCCGCCGCCCCAGGTGGCCTTGCTGACCAGATGCCAGCCGAGGCGCCGGGAGTCCGGCAGCCAGATCCCCCAGGAGGTGACGACCAGGTGCCCGCCCCCGGACACGGCCGCGACGGCCAGCACCCGCTCCTCGGGCTCGAGCCGCCCGGCGAACCCCTCGGGCAGCTCGTCGGCGCCGGTGAGCCTGCGCAGCAGCCGCCGGATCACGGCGTCGTGCGGGTCATCGGGCGACCGCCCCCGCCGCCTGCCCGCGCAGGGCGATCCGGTACTGCTCCAGCGGGACGAGGTCGCCGAACAGCGTGAAGTAGTCGGGGTCCGCGTCCGGGGTCATCCGCTGCAGTCGCGACTTGATTTCCGCGATCTGCGCCTCCACCAGGGCCAGCCGCACCCCCGCGACCACGCTGGCCACGTACCGGACCTCCTCGATGTCGGCGGCCCCGCGCCCGCCGGGGCTCTTGCGAGGCAGCTCCATCGGCTCCACGGCCAACTCGCTGACCAACCGGCGCTCCTCCGCGGCGCACTGGCCCGAGACCGCCTCCAGCCAGGCGTGGCCCTCCAGCCCCGTGCACACCCCGCCGGCGGCCTGCACCGCGCGGTGCACCGCGGCCAGCGCGGGATGGCTGAAGGCCTGCTCGGGCAGCTCGTCGTAGGCGGGCCCGGCGATCGCGGGCACCTGCAACGCGGCCTTGAGCGCCTCCCGCTGCAGGTGCAGGCGGGGATCGTCCTTGCGCGGGACGGCGGTCTCCCGCCGACCGCGCGGGCGCTCCGCCGGGACCCCGGCCGTCTCCCGCACCCGCCGCACCACCATCGCGATGTCGTCCCAGCTCGACCAGCCGGCGAGGCGGCGGGCGTACTCGTCGCGCAGGTCCTCGCGCCGGATCCGCGCCACGAGCGGGACGGTGCGCTGCAGCGCGGCGACCCGGCCCTCCGCGGTGTCGAGATCGTGCTCGCGCAGCATCGAGCGGATCGCGAACTCGAACAGCGGCTCGCGCCGGGCCACGAGGTCGCGCACCGCGACGTCGCCGTGCCGCTGGCGCAGCTCGCAGGGATCCTGCCCGTCCGGCGCGACCGCGACGAAGGTCTGTGCGGCGAAGCTCTGGTCGCCCTCGAACGCCTTCATCGCGGCTGCCTGCCCGGCCGCGTCGCCGTCGAAGGTGTAGATCACCTCGCCCAGGTCGAACGAGTCGTCGCCGATCAGCCGGCGGATCACGCTGACGTGCTCCGCACCGAACGACGTCCCGCACGACGCGACGGCGGTGGGGACACCGGCCAGGTGCATCGCCATGACGTCGGTGTACCCCTCGACGACGACCACCTGGCGCCGCCGGGCGATCTCCCGCTTGGCCAGGTCCAGCCCGAACAGCACGTGCGTCTTGCGGTAGACGGGGGTGTCGGAGGTGTTGAGGTACTTGGCCTCGATCGGGTCGTCGTCGAAGATCCGCCGGGCACCGAATCCGACGACGTCACCGCCCAGGTCGCGGATCGGCCACAGCAGCCGGCGGTGGAACCGGTCGATCGGCCCGTGCCGGCCCTCCTTCGACAGGCCCGCCTTGATCAACTCGTCGAGCGAGAACCCGGCGGCGAGCAGGTGCTTGGTGAGGGTGTCCCAGCCGGCCGGGGCGAAGCCGCAGCCGAAGGTCAGCGCGGCGGCGGCGTCGAAGCCCCGCCCGGTGAGGAACCGGATCGCCGGGGCCGCCTCCGGGGTGCGCAACCGCTCGGCGTAGAACTCCTGCGCGCGGCTGTTGGCCTCCAGCAGCCGCGTGCGGGTGCCACGGTCGCGCTGCACGCTCGACCCGCCGCCGGTGTAGGTCAGCCGGAACCCGATGCGGTCGGCGAGGCGCTCCACGGCTTCGACGAAGCCGATCGTCTCCATCCGCATCACGAAGTCGATCACCCCGCCGCCCTCGCCGCAGCCGAAGCAGTGGAATGTGCCGTGGGTGGGCCGCACGGTGAACGACGGCGTCTTCTCCTCGTGGAACGGGCACAGTCCCTTCAGCGAGCCGGCCCCCGCCCGGCGCATTGCCACGTACTCGCCGACGACCTCGTCGATCCGGGTGCGGTCGCGGACCTCCGCGATGTCGCTGTCGCGGATCCGGCCGGCCACGGAATGCAGTCTAGGCGGCGCGCACGAGGCAGAACGGGTGCCCGGCCGGGTCCAGGTAGACCCGGAAACCCGTGCCCGGCTGGAACTCCGGCTTGCGCGCGCCGATGCCCAGGATCCGCCGCTCCCCGGCGTCGAGATCGGGGACCTCGAAGTCGATGTGCACCTGCTGCGGGTGCTCGTCACCGGGCCACTCGGGAGGCCGGTGGCCGGGCGCGAGCTGGCAGGCGAGGGTGACCGGGCCGTCGGCGCGCAGCTGCACCCACCGCTGGTTGCTCTGCTGCGGATCCACCGGCCAGCCGGTGAGCTCGGCGTAGAACTCCGCGAGCGCGCGCGGATCGGCGGCGTCCAGGGCGACGACACTCATACGGGGTTGCATGCCCGGGACGGTAGGCGCGGGCACCGACGGTTTCGGGCGCGCTGCGCTCCCCCGTCGGCGTCGGGCGAACGGATCGAGCCGGCGCAAGCTCCACGAAGCGGGCGAAGTCGGGGTCGGCGGAGCACACACCGACACCGTTGGATGGGTGCGGATCCGCCAGGTGCCGCTTCCGCTCGCCGATTGCGATCCTCGCAGCCCTGAAAGGGGCTGCGAGGACGACATTCGGCGAGCGGAAGGGGGTGCGCTCGCTCAGCGCAGCCCGGTCGTGGCGACGCGCCGCCCGACGCGGCTCAACCGGCGTGCCGGTAGCGGCGCACCGTGAGCGGGGCGAACACCGCCGTCAGCACCGCCGCGGTACCGAGCACCAGCCCCACCTGCCCGGCCGTCAGCGTCCCGTCCATCGCTCCCCGGGTGGCGGTGACCAGGTGCGAAACCGGGTTGACCGCGACGAACGCCTCCAGCCAGCCCGGCAGCGTAGCGGGATCGACGAACACGTTGGACAGGAACGTCAGGGGGAACAACGCCATGAACCCCCCGTTCATCACGGCGGTGGGGGAGCGCAGGAACAGCCCGAGAGTGCTGAACACCCACGACAGGCCGAACGAGAACACGACCACCAGGAGCATCGCGGCGAGGACCCCGCCGACACCCGCCGGCGGGCGGTAGCCGAGCACCACCCCGAGCACGACGATCACCGAGCCGGCGAGCACGTAGCGCAGGGCGTCCCCGAGCAGCGCGCCGACCAGCGGCGCCGGGGACCAGATCGGCAGCGACCGGAACCGGTCGATCACACCCTTGGTCATGTCCGTGTTCAGCGAGACCCCGGCGTAGACGGTGGTGAACACCACCGACATCACCAGGACCCCGGGCAGCACGAACTGCAGGTACGCCGCCGTGGAACCGGCGACGGCCCCGCCGAACAGGTAGGTGAACATCACCAGGAAGAGCACCGGGGTGATCGTCACGTCGAGCAGCTGCTCGGGCACGTGCTTGATCTTCAGCATGCCTCGCCAGCCGAAGGCGAGCACCGCCGTCAGGGCGCCCGCGCGAGGCGGGCGGGGAGTCGTCGCCAGCGCCGCGCGCAGGGCCGTGTCGTGCGGCGCGGCCGGGCTGGTGGTGGGCGTGGTCATGCCACATCCTTCCCCTCGTCCTGTGCGCGCCTGCCGGTGAGCGCGAGGAACACCTCGTCCAGGCTGGGCCGGCCCAGCGCGAAGTCGGCCACCCGGACCCCGGCCCGGCCGAGTGCCGCCACCGCCTCGGCCGCGCGATCCGCGTCGGCGCAGGGCAGCGTCAGCGCGGCCGGATCGGGTTGCGGCTGTGCCGGCGCGCCGAGCTCCCGGCTGAGCAACCGCTCGGCCTCCGGGCGCTGCGCGGCGTCGAGCAGGCGCACGTGCAGCACGCCGAGCCCGGCCGATGTCGACGCCTTGAGCTGCGCCGGAGTGCCCTCCGCGATCACCCGGCCGTGGTCGATCACCGCGATGCCGTCGGCGAGCTGGTCGGCCTCGTCGAGGTACTGCGTGCAGAGCAGGATCGTCGTCCCGTTGCCGACCAGCGCCCGCACGATGTCCCAGACCTGGTTGCGCGAGCGCGGGTCCAGGCCGGTGGTCGGCTCGTCGAGAAACATCAGCTGCGGGGTGACGACGATGCTGGCGGCGACGTCGAGGCGCCGACGCATGCCCCCGGAATAGTGCTTGACCAGCCGACCCGCCGCGGCGTCGAGGCCGAAGGCCGCGAGCAGCTCGCCCGCCCGCGCCCGCGATCCCGCCCGTCCCAACCCGAGCAGCCGCCCGAGCAGCACCAGGTTCTCCCGGCCGGTGAGCTCCTCGTCCACCGACGCCAGCTGTCCGGTCAGGCTGACCAGCGCGCGCACGGCGTCGGCCTCCCGCACGACGTCGTGGCCGAGCACGCGGGCCGAGCCGGCGTCGGGGCGTAGCAGGGTGGCGAGCATCCGGATCGTCGTGGTCTTGCCGGCGCCGTTCGGGCCGAGAACGCCGTACACCGTGCCCGCCGGCACGGCCAGGTCCACGCCGTCGACGGCGCGGGTGGCTCCGAACGTCCTGACGAGGCCGGTGGCCTCGATCGCGAGTGCGGTCACGGAAGCTCCTGTCGGATCCTGCCTCATCGGGGGTCGCCGCGCGTCGGCCCTGCCATGGTGGTCCCCTTCCAGAGCGGGGTCACCCGGATTTCGCTGCGGGCCACAAGGGGTCGCGCCCGCTCTGCGCGAGCACCCGCTCGAGCCCGTAGGCGTCGGCGACGGCGACCGGGGGCCCGAAGGCGCTCCCCCGGGCCTCCTCCATGCCCGGCGCGGCGATCATCGCGGTGAACATGCCGGCCGCCTCGACGGCCGCCGGGTCGGCCCGGAACGGCTGGTCGGTGCCGCGGGCGAGATCCCAGCCGTGCAGCACCAGCTCGGCGACGGTGACGGTACCCAGGACGTGGGCGGGCGCGGTGACCCCGCCCGCGACGGACTCGCCGGTCCAGGCGTCCGGATCGCGCCAGGCCGCGACGAGGGCGTCGAGACGCCGCGGCAGCTCCTCCCGCCACGCCGGGTCGAGGTGGGCGACCGAGCCCTCGCCGGGCGCCGACTCGCCGGGCGGCATCGGCGTCTTGTCCGCGGTGTGGCGGAACGCCACGGCGAGCGCCATGAGGTGGTCGAGCAGGTCGCCGACGGTGTAGGTCGCGCACGGCGTCGGCGCGTCGAGCTGCTCGTCGCTCACCCCTTTCACCAGGGTCGCGAGCTCGCGGGCGGGCGGTTCGAGGTCGTGCACGGCCGGCTCCTTCCGTCGGGTCCTGCCCGGGATGACCGCACCCGCGGGCCGAACTCATCGCCGCTGCCGCGAGGATGGGCGCGATGCGGACGCGGCGGGTACGGGAGGCGCTGGCGGCGGCCGTCCTGCTCACGGTGCTCGCGGCCTGCACCGGCCTGCCGTTGCCGTCCGGCCCGGTCCTGGAGCCGCCGGTGCCGGTGCCGACGAGCGACGCGGCAGAGGCGCTCGCCACGCTGCCGGTCAAGGGCCGGGCACCGCGCACGGGGTACGCGCGCGACGAGTTCGGGCAGCGCTGGGCCGACGTCGACCGCAACGGCTGCGACCAGCGCAACGACGTGCTCGCCCGGGACCTGCGGGAGGTCGCGTTCCGGGCCGGCAGCACCTGCGTCGTCGTCTCCGGGGTGCTGGTCGACCCGTACTCCGGGGTCGAGGTGCCGTTCCGGCGCGGGCAGGACACCAGTGCCGAGGTGCAGATCGACCACGTCGTCGCGCTGTCCAACGCCTGGCAGACCGGCGCCCGCCGGCTCGACGAGCCGGACCGTGAGCGGTTCGCGAACGACCCGCTGAACCTGCTCGCCGTGGACGATGCCGTGAACGCGGCGAAGGGTGACGGCGACGCCGCCACCTGGTTGCCGCCGGACCGCGGCTACCGGTGCCGCTACGTGGCCCGGCAGGTGGCGGTCAAGGTTCGGCACGGGCTGTGGGTCACCGCCGCCGAACGCGACGCGATCGCCCGGGTCCTGGCCCGCTGTCCCGGCGAGCCCCTGCCGGGTCAGCGGTAGGCGGGCTCGCGCCGGTACTCCGGGAGGTAGGTGTCGGAGTCCACGACACGCGTGCCCAGCGGCACCAACGCGAGCACCGAGATCTTCAGCGACGCCAGGCCGAGCGGGATCCCGACGATCGTCACGATCAGCAGCAGCCCCGCGACGACGTGCGCGAGGAACAGCTCCCAGCCGAACAGCACGATCCACAGGATGGTGCCGATCGCCGACGGCACCCCGGCACCGCGGCGGATCACGACCCGGCGGCCGAACGGCCACAGCGAGTACCCGGCGAGGCGGAACGCGGCCAGCCCGAACGGGATGGTGACGATCAGCAGGCAGGCCAGCACGCCCGCGACGACGTAGAGCAGGGCCAGCCACCAGCCGGCCAGGACGAGCCAGAGGACGTTGCCGATCGTTCGCACGTATCCAGAACGTCCGGTTTCCCACCGCGGTTCCCCGTCGAGAACGACGTTGCCGTCGGTTCGGGTCGAGCAGAACAGCAGCAACGTCGTTGTCGACGGGTCAGGACCGTGCCAGCCGCGCGTGCCAGGCCACCGCCTGCTGGTCGGTGAGCAGCGCGACCTGGTCGACGACGACGCGCAGGCGGGCGGCGGCGTCGGCAGCGGCGCCGAAGTCCTCCGCCAGCACCGGGTCCAGCGTGTCCGGCGCTCCGGTGAGCAGCGCCGACGCCAGCTCGGCGAGCAGCGCCCGCTGGCCGGCCTGCATCTGCAGGCGCCGGGGGTCGCTCATCACGTACCGCACCGCGACCGCCTTGAGCAGCGCCACCTCGGCCGCCGCCCACGGCGGGACGACGAGGTCCGCGGCGTAGCGGGCGAGCGGCCGGTCGCCGTGGCTCGCGCGGGTCGCCTCCGTGGCGGCGAGGACGAACCGGCCGACGAGCTCGCTGGTGAGCGCCTTGAGATCGGCGTGCCCCGCGGCCGGGGCGGTCGCCGCCCGGAACCCGCGGACCGCGCGCACGACCGGCAGTGCCAGCAGCTGCGCCGCCGCGGCCGCCAGATCCGGCGGGCTTCCCCCGAAGTGCGCGGCCGCCAGCCGGACGAGCGCGTCCCGCTCGGCGGGCACGCCCAGCGCCGCGAGGTCGATCCGGCCGGCCAGGATCCCGTCCTCGACGTCGTGCACCGAGTAGGCCACGTCGTCGGACCAGTCCATCACCTGCGCCTCGAGGCTGCAGCGGTCGGGCGGACCACCCTCGCGGATCCAGGCGAACACCTCCCGGTCGGCCGCGTACACCCCGTACTTGCGCGTGCCCGCCCGGCGCTCCCACGGGTACTTGCACGTTGCGTCCAGGGTCGCGCGGGTGAGGTTGAGCCCGCCGCCGCCGATCTTGGGCTCCAGCCGGGTGAGGATCCGCAGCGTCTGGGCGTTGCCCTCGAACCCGCCGCACGGGGCGCCGAACTCGTCGAGGGCCCGCTCACCGTTGTGCCCGAACGGCGGGTGCCCGATGTCGTGCGCCAGCCCGGCGGTGTCGACGACGTCGGGATCGCAGCCCAGCTCCTCGGCGATCCCGCGGCCGATCTGCGCGACCTCCAGCGAGTGCGTGAGCCGGGTCCGCGGGATGCCGCTGACCTCCGCGCCCTCCCCCGGCCCGACCACCTGGGTCTTGCCGGCGAGGCGGCGCAGCGCCGCGGAGTGCAGCACCCGGGCGCGGTCGCGGGAGAACGGGCTGCGCCGGTCCGGCCCGCCGGCGGCCTTCGGCGGCTCGGGGCGTATCCGGGCCCGGTCGTGCTCGGTGTACGGGGCGGTCACCCCGGTCAGCCCAGCCCGGTGCCGTCGGTCTCGGCCGAGGCGTGGGTCAGGCGGTAGTAGAGCAGGGCGCCCGTCTCCCGGACGATGTAGCGGGCCTGCGTCTCGCGCGTCTGGACCACCGGGCCGCTGCGGGTGGGCGAGGTCCACGCCTCCAGCCCGGAGTCACGCGCCATCGTCCGGGCGCGCAGCGAGTGCCACGGGTCGGAGACGATCAGGGTGCTGTCCCAGCCGTCGGCGTCCGCGCGCGCGGCCACCGCCTCGAGGCTGCCGAGCGTGTCGGCGCCCTCGCCGACGGCGACGACGGCGTCGGCGGGCACCCCCCGCTCCACCAGGTAGCGCCGCCCGGCCTCCGCCTCGGTGAAGGTGTCGCCGGTGCGCCCGCCGCCGGTGGTGACGATCCGCGGGGCCAGGCCGTCCTCCCACAGCGCCTGCGCGTGCCGGAGCCGCGCGGCGAAGATCGAGCTGGGTTCGCCGTCGTACTGGGCCGCGCCGAGCACGACGACGGCGTCGACCGGACGCCGGTCGTCCACCCGCGCGACCTGCCACACCCGGAACGCGGTGCCACCGACGACGAGGGCCACCACCAGCAGCCCCCCGACGAGCAGCCGGGTGAGCCACCCCCCGATGCCGACCCCGGCGGGGCGCCGGCGGGCCGGCGGCGCCGGGGCTCGGCGGGGCGCCCGCCGCGGTGGGACGGCGGCACGGCCGCGGCGGACCCCGGGCGTGCCGGGCAGCGGAACGGTGGGGGCCTCGCCGCGCGCGGATCCCGGGCTGCGGGCGGGAACGGTCATCCGATCCGGCCGGCAGAGACGGTGAGCGCACCCGCGCCACGCCCGGAACGGGCGGCGACGACCTGCGCGACGATCGAGACGGCCGTCTCGGCCGGGGTGCGAGCGCCCAGGTCCAGCCCGACCGGACCGTGCAACGCGACGAGCTCCGCCTCTCCGATCCCGGCGGCGAGCAGGCGCTCGCGGCGCGCGGCCTGGGTGTGCCGGGAGCCGAGCGCGCCGAGGAACCCCCGGCCGCGGCGCAGCCCGTCGATCAGCAGCGCGTCGAAGCTCGGGTGGTGGTCGAGCAGCACCAGCACGTCGGCGTCGGTGAACGCGGCCAGCGCCGCGCGCGCAGCCTCGAGGTCGGTCTCCTGGGCACCGGTCCAACCGAGCAGCGCGACCTGGGCGAGCAGCGCCTCGCCGATCGCCCCGGACCCGACGACCAGCACCGTCGGCACCGGTACCCAGAGGTCCATCAGGACGTCGGTGCCCGCGGCGCCGATCCGCTCGGTGACGGTGGCGCCGCGACGCAGGACGGTGCGGGCCGCCTCGGCCGCCGCGGCGTCGACGGCCGGATCGCCGAGGGAACCCGTCGCGTCGTCCAGCCCCGGCCCGGCGAGGACGAGCGCGGCGGTGCCGTCCGCGGTGGAGCACAGCGCGACCGGGACGCCGCCGGCCAGCGCGTCGCCCAGGGCCTCGGCCGCGGCGGCCGGCAGCGGGTGCCCCAGCAGGGTGGCGCCACCGCTGCAGGCCAGCCCGGCGGCCAGCGCCGGGGACTCCGCGACGTGCGCCTTCCGGGTCGCGGGCGAGTCGACGGCCGCCACCGCGAGCGGGCGGACGACGTCGTCGAGCGCGCCCCGGTAGAGCACCCCGGCGGTGCCACCCCCGGGCGAGGCGGCGACGAGCTGGCCCGCCTCGACGGTGCCGAAACCGTGCCGGTCGAGCACCCGGACCACGCCGACCGCGCCCGTGCCGTCACCGGCCCAGCGGCGCAGCGCCGCGCCCAGCTCGCGCAGGCCGGAGGGGTCGGATGTGGTCCCGGGGTGCGCCATGCGGCCCAGGGTAGCGACGGGGATCTACGCTGTGCGCCGGCAGCCGTCGCGACCGGGAACGGATGGGCGCCGCGGCGCGTTGAACCCGTCGACACCGATCCGCGGGACCTCCCGCGAGACAGGAACCATGGACCCGTCCGACAGTACCGGCACCGTCCTCCCCGGACGGACGCCCGAGTCGCCGCCCCCCTCCGGACGTGCCGCATGAGCACCGTCCTGTCGATCCTGCTCGGCCTGCTCGTCGTCGTCGCCATCACCGCCCTGACCGGCTACTTCGTGGCCCAGGAGTTCGGCTACATGGCCGTCGACCGCTCCCGGCTCAAGGCTCGCGCCGGCGCAGGCGACCCCGCCGCGGCCCGCGCGCTGACCATCACCCGGCGCACCTCGTTCATGCTCTCCGGCGCCCAGCTCGGCATCACCGTCACCGGCCTGCTCGTCGGGTACGTCGCCGAACCGTTGATCGGGGAGGGCATCGGCGAGCTGCTCGGCGGAGTCGGGGTGCCCGCCGGTGTCGGCATCGCCGTCGGCACCACGCTCGCCCTGCTGTTCGCCACCGTGGTGCAGATGGTGTTCGGCGAGCTGTTCCCGAAGAACCTCGCCATCGCCCGGCCCGAGCCGGTGGCCCGCGCGCTCGCGCTGTCCACGTCGGTCTACCTGCGCCTGTTCGGCTGGCTCATCGCGCTGTTCGACGCCGCGTCGAACCTGCTCCTGCGGGTGATCCGGATCGAGCCGGTGCACGACGTCGAGCACGCCGCCACCCCGCGCGACCTCGAGGCGATCATCGACGAGTCACGCGACAGCGGCGAGCTCGATGCGCAGCTGTCCGCGTTGCTCGACCGCGTCCTCGACTTCCACGACCGGCCCGCGCGCGCCGCGATGATCCACCGACTGCACGTGCAGACGGTGTCGGCGGACTCCACGGTGGCCGAGCTGGTCGAGCTGATGGCGACCACGCACTCGCGCTACCCCGTGCTCGGCGAGGGTGCCGACGACGTCGTCGGCGTCATCTGCCTGCGCGACGTGCTCGCCCTGGAGGTCGCCGACCCACCGCGCGACCTCGCCGCGATCCGGGTCCGCGACGTCATGCGCCCGGCCGTCGTCGTGCCGGACTCACTGCCGCTGCCCGCGGTGCTCGACCGGCTGCGCGAGGCGGACGACGAGTTCGCCTGCGTCCTCGACGAGTACGGCGGGCTCGCCGGCGTCGTCACCACGGAGGACGTCGCCGAGGAACTCGTCGGGGAGATCACCGACGAGCACGATCCCGCCGGCGAGGACGAGCCGCTGATCGGGGACGGCACCTGGACGGTCGCCGGCACCCTGCACGTCGACGACGTGGCGCGGCTGATCGACGCCGACCTGCCCGAGGGCGGCTACCAGACGATCGGCGGGCTGGTCATCGCCGAGCTGCAGCGGCTGCCCGTGCCGGGTGACGCCGTGACGGTCGTCGTCCCGCACGAGGCGGGCGCCGAGCAGGACGAGCCGGAGCGCCACCTGCAGATCATCGTCGTCGAGGTGGACCGGCGGGTGCCCGAGACGGTGCGGCTGAAGTGGGCGGGTTCGAACGGGGAGGCGGTCCGAACCTCGGCGTCCCTCGGCCCGCCCCGCCTCGACGCCGATGTCGACGGACGGCAGGCGGCGCGATGAGCCTCACCTCGATCCTGGTCTCGATCACGCTCATCGCGCTCTCGGCGTTCTTCGTCGCCATCGAGTTCGCCCTGGTCGCCGCCCGCCGCTACCGGCTGGAGGAGGCGGCGCAGAACAGCGCGTCGGCCCGCGCCGCGCTGCGCAGCGCGCGCGACCTCTCGCTGCTGCTCGCGGGATCGCAGCTGGGCATCACGCTGTGCACCCTCGGCCTCGGCGCGGTGGCCAAGCCCGCTCTCGACGGTGCCCTCGAGCCGCTGCTCGCCGGCTGGGGCCTGCCGGCGGCCACGGCCGGGGTGCTCGCCTTCGTGCTGTCGCTGGTGATCGTCACGTTCCTGCACCTCGTGGTCGGCGAGATGGCCCCGAAGTCCTGGGCGATCGCGCACCCGGAACGCTCGGCGACCCTGCTCGCCCTGCCGATGCGGGCGTTCATGGTCCTCACCCGGCCGCTGCTGCTCGCGCTGAACGGGCTCGCGAACCGCTGCCTGCGCCTCGTCGGCGTCGAGCCGGTGGACGAGGTCGGGGCCGGGCACACTCCGGACGACTTGCGCGAGCTGGTGGACCACTCCGTCACCGCCGGTGCACTCGACCACGAGCAGCGCGACCGCATCCTCACCGCGCTCGACCTCGACCGGGCCCCGCTGCGCGAGCTGGTGCGGCCCCGCGCCGAGGTCAGCGGCGTGTCCGTCGACGACCGCGTCGCCCGGATCCGCGAGGTGTCGCGCCGCAGCGGGCACCTGCGGCTGGTGGTCGGCGACGCCGCGGGGCGCCCGGTCGGGGTGGTACACGTGCGCGACACACTCACCCGGCCGCCGGACACCACCGCGGCGGCGCTCATGCGCCCGGCCGTCGTCCTGGCCGCGGACACCCACCTCGACGACGCCTTGACCTTCATGCGTGGTCGAAACCACCTCGCGCTGGTGGCCGAGGGCGAGGAGATCCTGGGCCTGGTGACCATGCAGGACCTGCTCGACCGACTACTTCCGGTCACGCCCTCACCACGCTGAGCCGGATCGGCGAAGGCCACCGGAGCGAGCCGGCGCCGGCGGCGGTGTGGTCCGGGGTCGAGGAGCGCGGGCTCAGCAGCCGACGAGCCGCGCGGCGAGCCAGCCCTCGACCTGGTCGAGTGCGATGCGCTCCTGGCTCATCGTGTCGCGCTCGCGCACCGTGACGGCGTGGTCGGCGAGGGTGTCGAAGTCGACCGTCACGCAGAACGGCGTGCCGACCTCGTCCTGGCGGCGGTAGCGGCGCCCGATCGCGCCGGCGTCGTCGAAGTCGACGTTCCAGTGCCGCCGCAGCTGCCGGGCCAGGTCCTTCGCCTTCGGCGAGAGGTCGGCGTTGCGCGAGAGCGGCAGCACCGCGACCTTCACGGGAGCGAGGCGGCGGTCCAGCCGCAGCACCACCCGCTTGTCCACCCCGCCCTTGGCGTTGGGGGCCTCGTCCTCGGCGTAGGCCTCGACGAGGAACGCCATCATCGACCGCGCGACGCCGGCCGCGGGTTCGATCACGAACGGCCGGTAGCGGGTGCCGCCGGCCTGGTCGTAGTAGGACAGGTCGACGCCGGAGTGGTTGGAGTGCGTGGTCAGGTCGAAGTCGGTGCGGTTGGCGATGCCCTCCAGCTCACCCCACTCCGAGCCGGTGAAGCCGAACCGGTACTCGATGTCGACGGTGCGCTTCGAGTAGTGGGACAGCTTCTCCTTCGGGTGCTCGTAGTGGCGCAGGTTGTCCCGCGCGATCCCGAGGTCGACGTACCACGCGGTGCGCTCGTCGATCCAGTACTGGTGCAGTTCCTCGTCGGTGCCGGGCTCGACGAAGTACTCCATCTCCATCTGCTCGAACTCGCGGGTGCGGAAGATGAAGTTGCCCGGGGTGATCTCGTTGCGGAAGCTCTTGCCGATCTGGCCGATGCCGAACGGCGGCTTGCGACGCGCGGTCGTCTGCACGTTGAGGAAGTTGATGAAGATGCCCTGAGCGGTCTCCGGACGCAGGTAGTGCATGCCCTCCTCGGACTCCACCGGCCCGAGGTAGGTCTTGAGCATCATGTTGAACTCGCGCGGCTCGGTGTACTGCCCGCGGGTGCCGCAGTTCGGGCACGGCACGTCCGAGACGTCGTTCTCCGCGACGTCCTTGCCCGTGCGCTCGGCGTACTCCTCGGCGAGCTGGTCCGCGCGGAAGCGCTTGTGGCAGGACAGGCACTCGACGAGCGGGTCGTGGAACGCGTTGACGTGGCCGGACGCGATCCAGGTCTGCCGGGGCAGGATCACCGAGCTGTCGAGCCCGACGATGTCGTCACGGCCGGTGACCATCGCCTTCCACCACTGCCGCTTGACGTTGTCCTTCAGCTCGACGCCGAGCGGGCCGTAGTCCCAGGCCGAGCGGGTCCCGCCGTAGATCTCGCCGCACGGGAAGACGAAGCCGCGGCGCTTGCACAGCGCGACGATGGTCTCGATCCTGGCGGAGGTCGGCTTGCTGGCCACGATGGGGTGCTCCTGGAACGGTCCGGCGGGGCGTCCCAGGCTAGCCGCCGTGCCGGGGTCACCCACCCGGGGGCCGCCGCAGCTGCGCGGGCAGCGCGGATCCGTGCCCTCACGCTCGCCGATTGCGATCCTCGCAGCCCCTGGATGCGGTGCGAGGATGCGAATCGGCGAGCGCAAGGGCGGTCAGTGCCGTGCGAACGCCCGGCGGATGCGGTCGGCCACCGGGTCGAAGGTCGGGATCTCGTCCCACACCCAGCGCACCACGGATGCTCCCGTGTCCCGCAGCGCGTCCTCGCGGCGCTTCTCCTCCCACAGCACCTCGGCCGGGTCCTGCCCCGGACGGAGCAGCCGCCCGTACTTGACCCGACCGTCGAACTCGCCGACGGTGCCGTGCTCGGGCCACCAGAAGTCGACCCGGGCACCACCGGCGATCTCGAACCGGTGCTGCAGGATGGGCACCGGCAACCCGCAGCGGGCGATCGCGACCCTGCTGCGGGACTCGTCCGGACTCTCGGCGCGGCCGTCGGCGAACTCGACCGCACGCAGGGCCGCGGTGTTGCCACGGCGGTGCGCCGACCGCACGACCGCGTCGAGGACGGCGCTGCGGTGCAGCCCGCCGAACAGCGCACCGTCGGCGACGACGACGGCCTGCTCGAAGGGCACCGTCCGTGCCAGATCCGCGACCGTGCGCGCCCGGGTGGTGACGACGACGCCGTCGACCTCGGTGATCTCGTCGAGGTCGAGCGTGGCCGCGTGCAGGTGGACGTGGCGTGTCCGCCGGCCGCCGGAGCGCCGGTTCCGGGTGACGTGGACGCGATCGAGGGGAATCCGCCAGACCGGCAGGCCGTGCACGATCGCGGCCGAGACGTGGCTGACCACGGACCCGTCCGCGAGGTGGGGCAGTGCGGCGCGGATCGCGAGGGCGTGGCGGCCGGCGGGGATCTGCAGCGCCGGATCGTCCGCGGCGACGTAGCCGCCGGGCCGGACCGTGACGAGCGCGCGGACCACGCGCAGCCGCCGCAGCTCGGCGTCGGTGATGCCGGCGGTTCTCAGCAGGGGCCGCGAGCGCAGTCCGGAGGGCCACTCGTCCATGCGAGAAAGCTGCCCGCACTTGCGTCCATCGCGACACCCCCGCCGGCTCCCCTGTGGACAACTCGATCCGGCCGCCGGTTCCGCTCGCCGATTGTGATCCTCGCAGCCCTGAAAAGCGCTGCGAGGATCGCAATCGGCGAGCGGAAGGGGGTGGCGGTCAGGGTTCGGCGCGCAGGCTCTCGTGCTCCACCACGGCGCCGGCGGCCGCGTCGAGCAGCACCTCGAACGTGGACGGCGCGTCGGCGCGGGCCTCGGCCAGCAGCGGCACCACGTGCTCGCGCATCGGGAACGGCGACAGGGCCCGCCGGTAGGCGTCCACCGAGGCGAACCGCACGAGCAGCGTCCAGTGCTCCGGGTCGTCGACGGCCCGGCCGAGCTCGCCGCCACGACAGCCCGGCGCGGCCGTGAGCAACTCGAGCGCGTACCGGGCCCGTGCCCGGAAGGCGGGAGCCTCGGCGGCGGGCACGACGAACCGGCAGACCAGCAGCACGGACGCGGACGCTAGCGCGCCTACGATGGGCGCGCGGCCGGTGGTACAACGCGAGCGGGGGGCGCGGCCGCCGTCCCCTCAGGACGGGGCAGCCATGTCGACCGCGGGTGCCGGAACCAGGCACGACACCCAGGACCCGCTCGTGGGGTCGGAGACCGAGGACCCGGAGCACGTCCACTCCCCGGAGCGCGGCACCGCGGCGCCGGGCCCGGTGCGCACGCCGCGCACCCTCGAGGCCGCCGGTGACCTGCTGCGCGCGCTCGCCGCACCCGTGCGGATCGCGATCGTGCTGCAGCTGCTGGAGTCGGCGCGGTGCGTGCACGAGCTCGTCGACGCGCTCGGCGTCACCCAGCCGCTGATCAGCCAGCACCTGCGGGTGCTCAAGGCCGCCGGGGTGGTGCACGGCGAGCGGCACGGCCGCGAGGTCGTCTACTCGCTGGTGGACGACCACCTCGCGCACATCGTCGTCGACGCCGTGGCGCACGCGGAGGAGGCGAGGTGACCGGTCAGGCGCCGCCGAACCGGGTCCTGCGCGCCACCCGCCAGCGCGCCGCCGTGTCGGCGCTGCTCGACCGGCTCGACGACTTCCGGTCGGCGCAGGAGATCCACGAGGAGCTGCGCCGGTCCGGTGAGGGCATCGGGCTGACCACCGTCTACCGCACGCTGCAGACCCTCGCCGACGCCGGCGAGGTGGACGTCCTGCGCACCGGCACCGGCGAGGCCGTATACCGCCGCTGCGAGTCCGAGCACCACCACCACCACCTCGTCTGCCGCCGGTGCGGCTGGACCGTCGAGATCGAGGGCCCGGCGGTCGAGACGTGGGCGCAGCACGTCGCCGACGCCCACGGGTTCTCCGAGCTCAGCCACACCGCCGAGATCTTCGGCCTGTGCCGGCGCTGCGCCGGGACACCGGGCTGAGCCGTGCCCGAGTTCGCGCCGCCGCCGCCGCATCCTTCCGGCGCCCGCCCGCCGGCGATCCCGCGGGGTCTGGTGCCGCGCCACGTCGCACTGGTGATGGACGGCAACGGCCGGTGGGCCAACGCGCGCGGTCTGCCCCGCACCGAGGGGCACCGCCGAGGCGAGGCGGCGCTGATGGACGTCGCCCGCGGGTGCATCGACATCGGCGTGCGCTGGCTCTCGGCGTACGCGTTCTCCACCGAGAACTGGAAGCGCAGCCCGGACGAGGTGCGCTTCCTGATGGGCTTCAACCGCGACGTCATCCGCCGCCGGGTCGACGAGATGCACGCGATGGGCGTCCGGGTCCGGTGGGCCGGACGGCGGCCCCGGTTGTGGCGCTCGGTGATCCGCGAGCTGGAGGTCGCGGAGGAGAGGACCCGCGACAACGACGTCCTGACGTTGACGATGTGCGTGAACTACGGCGGGCGCGCGGAGATCGCCGACGCGGCGCGGCAGATCGCGCACCTCGTCGCGCAGGGCCGGGTGAAGCCGGAAAGGGTGGACGAGCGGATGATCGCCCGGTACCTCGACGAGCCGGACATGCCCGACGTCGACCTGTTCGTGCGCTCCTCCGGTGAGCAGCGCACGTCGAACTTCCTGCTCTGGCAGTCGGCCTACGCGGAGATGGTCTTCCTGGACACGCTGTTCCCCGACTTCGACCGCAGGCACATCTGGGAGGCGATCGAGATCTACGCCCGCCGTGACCGCCGCTTCGGCGCCGCCCTGGACCGCCCGGAGACGGCGTCGTGAGCAGCCCGGTCGCCGGGATGCTCGACGTCGCCCGCGCGGCCCTGGAGCGCTACCACGACGTCGAGGCCGACGACGACGGCGCGCTCACCTTCGCCCACAGCGGTGTGCTGTGCGTGGTGCAGGGCCTGGAGCTGGAGGAGGGCCTGCCCGTGCTGAACCTGACGTGCGTCGTCGCCTGGGACCTTCCCGAGGACGTGGACGTGCCCACCCGCGTCGCCCTCGGCGCCGGGGAGGGCCTGTTCGGCACGCCGCGGGTGATCCGGGGCGAGCGCGGGTGGGACGTCACGCTGCGCTACGCCTTCCCGGCCTCCGGGCTGGACGACAAGGCGATGGGCACGCTGCTGATGCTCGTGGTGAGCAGCGCGTCGAGCATGCGGGCGGAGCTGACCGGCGCGGGGTGAGGCTCAGACCTCAGAGCCGGACAGGTGAACGATCGGCAGCTTCGACAGCTGGGTCGGGCTCAGCTCTGCCGCCGCGCCGAGCACCTTCTGCTGCGCCAGCTGGATCCGGGCGTCCACCAGGCCGGACAGGCCGTAGCAGATCCGCCCGAGCAGCCGCACCGTGGCGTCGTCGACGATCGGGCGCGGCGTGGACACCACGGCCACCCCGTTCGGCTTGCCGTCGTTGGACTGCGCGGCGCCGATGGTGAACGCCTCGCGCGGGTTGACGTGGCGGGAGGCGTAGTGGTCGCGCAGCTTCTTGAACATCCCGTGGAAGTCGGCGACCTCGCCCTCGATCTTCAGCTCGTCCAGGTCGGCTTCGGTGAGCACGGCTGTGCGTGCGGAGAAGCAGCGGACGTAGCCGATGAGGGCCCCCGTCCACAGCGCCTCGACCAGCGCCGTGTCGGTGTCCACGCGCACCGGCCCCGCGTCCGGCCCGCCGAGCGCGGTCACGAGGTGCTCGCAGCACCGCAGCACGTACTGCAGGTCCTCGAAGACGGCGGCGAGCTGGGCGAGCTCCCCCGCTTCCGGCAGATCGAGCTGTCGCACGGTGCTCGGTGCCGGTGCGGCGGGGTTGGCGCCGTTGCCGTTCGCGCCGTCGGTCATACCGCCGCCTCCTTGTGTCCGGGTGGCCCGCACGGTAACCGATGCCCGGGCCGGCCGATGGATCGATATGAGACGGTCAGGGCCCGCCTCGCGCGGCGGTGCCCGCCTGGTCGACCTACCCGCGCGTCCCGCTGGGCTGCCGCTCCACCAGCGGCAGCGATCGCAGCTGCCGCTCCAGGTGCCACTGCAGGTGCGCGGCGACGAGCCCGCTGGTGTCGCGGCGGGTCGCCGTCCCGGCGGCGTCGGCGACCGTCCAGTCGCCGTGCAGCAACGCGTCCAGCAGCCCGAACGTCTCCGGCGACGGCGTGACCGAGCCGGGCGGGCGACAGCGCCGGCACACCGCACCCCCGCCCGCGACGCTATACGCCGCGTGCGGGCCCGGCTCGGCGCAGCGGGCACAGTCGGTGATCGCCGGGGCCCAGCCGGCGTGGCTCATCGCGCGCAGCAGGAAGGCGTCGAGGACGAGCGACGCGTCGCGCTCGCCGTCGGCCAGCGCGCGGATCGCCCCGACGAGCAGCAGGTACACCCGCAGCGCGGGCTCCCCCTCCTCGGCGACCAGCCGGTCCGCGGCCTCGAGGATGGCGCAGCCCACGGTGTAGCGGGGGTAGTCGCCGACGATCCCGGCACCGAACGCGTCGACGGTCTGGGCCTGGGTGACGATGTCGAGCGAGCGCCCGGTGTGACACTGCACGTCGACGTGGTTGAACGGTTCCAGCCGGGCACCCCAGCGCGAGCGCGTGCGCCGCACCCCCTTGGCCACCGCCCGGATCTTGCCCAGCCGCCGGGTGAGCAGCGTGACGATGCGGTCGGCCTCGCCCAGCTTCTGCACGCGCAGCACCACGCCGGTGTCGCGGTAGAGGGGCACCCGCGCAGGGTACGGTGCCGGCGCCTCGACAGCGACGCGTCCGCCACGCCGGCTCAGGGTCCCCGATCCATCAGAAGCCGAGCTTGCGCAGCTGCCGCGGGTCGCGCTGCCAGTCCTTCGCGACGGTGACGTGCAGGTCCAGGTAGACGCGGGTGCCGAGCAGCGCCTCGATCTGCCGGCGCGCGGCGGTGCCGACGGCGCGCAGCCGCTCGCCGCCTCTGCCGATCACGATGCCCTTCTGGCTCTGCCGCTCGACGAAGATCGTGACGTGCACGTCGAGCATGTCGTCGCGCCCCTCGCGCGGGATCATCTCCTGCACGACGACGGCGATCGAGTGCGGCAGCTCGTCGTGCACGCCCTCCAGGGCGGCCTCGCGCACCAGCTCGGCGACGAGGGTCTCCTCCGGCTCGTCGGTGAGCTCCCCGTCCGGGTACAGCGGCGGGCCCTCGGGCAGGCGCGCCACGAGCAGGTCCGCGAGCAACCCGACCTGGAAGCCGTCCACCGCGGAGCAGGGGACGATCTCGTCGAAAGCCATCAGCGACGTGAGCTGCGTCAGCCGCTCGGCCACCTGCTCGGGCCGGGCGAGGTCGGTCTTGGTGACGATGCCGAGCACCGGCGTGCGCCCCGCCACCGCCCGCAGCTCGCCGGCGATGAACTCGTCGCCGCGCCCGACCGGGGCGTCGGCCGGAACGCAGAACCCGACGACGTCGACCTCGGCCCACGTCTCGCGGACGACGTCGTTGAGCCGGGCGCCGAGCAGTGTCCGCGGCTTGTGCAGGCCGGGAGTGTCGACGAGCACGACCTGCGCGTCCGGGCGGTGCACGATCCCGCGGATCGCGTGGCGCGTGGTCTGCGGGCGGCTCGAGGTGATGGCCACCTTGCTGCCGACCAGCGCGTTCGTCAGGGTCGACTTCCCGGCGTTGGGCCGCCCGACCAGGCAGGCGAAACCCGACCGGTGGCCGTCGGGAACCTCGGCGAACGCGCTCACGCTGCCAGCCTCGCCAGGATCTCCCGGCCGATCGGGAGCGCGGCCGTTGCGGCGGGCGACGGGGCGTTGAGCACGTGCAGCACCGAACCGGGGCCCTTGCCCTGCGCGACGAGCAGGAAGTCGTCGACGAGCGTGCCGTCCGGGCGCACCGCCTGCGCGCGCACCCCGGCGCCGGCCGGATGCAGGTCGGCCGATCGCACGTCCGGCAGCATCCGCCGCAGCCGCGCGGCCAGCGCCCGCCGCGACAACGACCGGTGCACCTCCCCCAGCCCGTAGCGCCAGTGCCGGCGGGCGAGGCGCAGGGTGCCCGGGTAGGCGAGGGTGCGCGCCAGGTCCCCCGGCCGCACCGTGCCCCACGAGTAGCCCTCGCGGGCCAGCGCGAGCACCGCGTTCGGCCCGGCGTGCACGTGCCCGTCGATCCCGCGGGTGGCGTGCACGCCGAGGAACGGGAACGCCGGGTCCGGAACGGGGTAGACGAGCCCGCGCACCAGTCCCGCCGCCCGGTCGGCGAAGCCGGCGTACTCGCCGCGGAACGGCACGATCCGCACGCCGGGCTCGGCGCCGGCCGCCCAGGCGAGCTCGTCGGAGCGCAACCCGGCACACACCACGACGCGGGTGCCGAGCAGGTCGCCGGCATCGGTGCGGACCACGATGTCGGTGCGGCGGCGGACGACGGCCCGCACGGGCCGCCCGAGGTGGACGATGCCCCCGGCGCGCCGCACGAGCTCGCCGAGCTGCCGCGCGACCAGCCGGAAGTCGCACACGCCCGTGGCCGGCACCCACAGCGCCGCGATGCCGCGGACGTGCGGCTCGTGCTGCCGGATGCCGGCGGGGTCCAGCTCGTGGTTCGCCACCCCGTTCGCGTCGCCGCGGCGGGCCAGCTCCGCCAGCCGGGGCAGCTCCGCGGGCTCGGTGGCGACGACGAGCTTGCCGGTGATCGCGTGCGGCAGGTCGTGCTCCCGGCAGAACGCCACGGTCTCCCGGCAGCCCGCCACCGCGAGGCGCGCCTTGAGCCCGCCCGGTGCGTAGTAGAGCCCGGAGTGGATCACGTTCGAGTTCCGGCCGGTCTGGTGCGCGGCGAGCGCGGGCTCCGCCTCGACCACCGCCACCGTCCGACCGTCGCGGACCGCCGCGTGGGCGGTGGCCAGGCCGACGATGCCGCCACCCACCACCACCAGGTCGTATCGCGGCGTGGCGGGCAGCGTCATGCCCCCGGC
>DATLGI010000090.1:0-21217 GCA_035540535.1 Pseudonocardia sp. | reverse complement strand
GCCGATGGCCTTGCCGTCGGGGACGCCGCCGGCGAGGTCGATGAGCTCGGCGATGGTGGTGCCCATCGGCACGCAGTAGACGTCGGGGCGGGTGACGTGCCCGGACACGGCGAAGAACTTCCAGCCGACCGCGTCGCCGCGGCCTTGGTCGCGCCACCACCGGGCGCCGTGTTGGGCGATGACGGGGACGTCGGCGAAGGTCTCGACGGAGTTCATCAGGGTGGGCCGGCCGTGCAGCCCGTAGGTGCCGGGGAACGGGGGTTTGTTGCGGGGTTCGCCGCGGTGGCCCTCTATGGCTTCGAGGAGCGCGGTCTCCTCGCCGAGGATGTAGCCGCCGGGGGAGACGAAGATCTCGACGTCGAGCCGGCGCCCGGACCCGCACGCGTCGGGCCCGACGACGCCGGCCGCGCGCAGCGCCTCGATCTCCGCGCGCAGCACGTGCTCCTCGGGGCCGTACTCGTGGCGGATGAACACCCAGCCCTGCTCGGCGCCGACCACGGCCATGCCGAGCAGCAGGCCCTCCAGCACCAGGTGCGGCTGGGTGGCGAGGATCTGCCGGTCCTTGAACGTGCCGGGCTCGGACTCGTCGGCGTTGCAGATGACGTACTTCACGTCACCCTCCGCCGCGCGGACCAGCTCCCACTTCCGGCCCGTCGGGAACCCGGCGCCGCCCATGCCGCGCAGCCCGCTGTCCGACAGCGTCGCGACGATCGCGTCGGCATCGAGCTCTCCGGCGAGCAGGGCGCGCAGCGTGGCGTAGCGCTCGCCGACCCCGGAGCCCGCCGGGTAGGCGTCGTTCGGCCACGGCTCGTCGCGGGTGCGGGCGGGCGCCTCGCCGACCCCGGGCCCGCGGGCCCCGTCCACCAGCGCGTCCGTCTCCCCGACCGGCGCCGGCCGCTCGTTCACCGCGACCGCCGGGGCCACGTCGCAGCGGCCCAGGCAGGACACCTCGACGAGCTCGACGTCGGCGTCCGCGCCGTAGCGTTCGCGCAGCTCGGCCAGGCGCGCGTCACCGCCCCGCAGCCAGCACGGCAGGTCGTGGCAGACGTGCAGCGCGACCTTCGGCGGCGGCGTGGTGCGGAAGTGCGGGTAGAACGAGACGAGGCCCTCGATCTCGTAGCGCGGGCGCTGGGTGTCGCGGGCCAGCTCCTCCAGCTCCTCGCGCGGCAGCCAGCCCAGGCGGGCCTGGATCGCGTTCAGCGCAGGGATCAGCGACGGGCCGGGGAACTTCCCGGCGCGCCCCTCCACCCCCGGCACTCTCCGGGCGTGCACCCTCCCGGCGCGCTCCGAGCCGACCGTCGTCATGCCAGGGCCTCCACCTGCACCGCGCAGAACTTGAACTCGGGGATCTTGCCGTACGGGTCGATCTCGTCGATCGTCAGCAGGTTCGCCGCGGCCTCCCGGAAGTGGAACGGGATGAAGCAGTTGCCCAGCTGCTCGCGGTGGCTGATCCGCACCTGCAGCTCGATCTCCCCGCGCCGCGACCGGACGCGCACCCGCTGGCCGTGCGCCAGCCCGCGCTCCGCGGCGTCCTTCGGGTGCAGGTACACCTCGGCGATCGGCGAGATGGTGTCCAGCGCGAAGGAGCGCCGGGTCATCGACCCGGTGTGCCAGTGCTCGAGCAGCCGGCCGGTGTTGAGGACCAGCGGGTACTCCGCGTCCGGCAGTTCCTTGGGCGGCAACCACTGCGCCGGGACGAGGTGCGCGAGCCCGTCCTCGGTGTTGAACCGCTCGTCGAACATCACTATCGTGCCGTCGCTGTGCTCGGGGTCGGCGTTCGGGTAGAGCTTCCCGGACAGGCCCAGGTTCGCGTGCGTCAGGTTCGTGTACGACGGCATGAGCGCGACCATCTCGTCGAACACCTCGCTCGCGCTCGCGTAGTTCCAGTCGAGCCCGATCCGCTGGGCGATGTCCTGGACGATCTCCCAGTCGACCCGGGCCTGGCCCGGCGGGTCCAGCACCTTGCGGCCGAGCTGAACGCGCCGGTCGGTGTTGGTGTAGGTGCCGTCCTTCTCCAGGTACGACGACGCCGGCAGGATCACGTCGGCGAACTCGGCGGTCTCGGTGAGGAAGATGTCCTGCACGACGAGGAAGTCGAGCGCCGAGAGCGCCTTGCGCACCTTGTTGATGTTGGGGTCGGAGAGGAACGGGTTCTCCCCGAGCATGTACATCCCGCGCACGCCGCCGGGCTCCAGCACCGACTTGACGATCTCGGTGACGGTCAGGCCGCGCTTCGGGTCGAGCCGGGTGCCCCACGCCCGCTCGAACCGCTGCCGGGTCGCGTCCCGGTCCACGCCCTGGTAGTCGGGGTAGAACATCGGGATCAGCCCGGCGTCGGAGGCGCCCTGCACGTTGTTCTGCCCGCGCAGCGGGTGCAGCCCGGTGCCCGGGCGCCCGACCTGGCCGGTGATCGAGCACAGCGCGATCAGGCAGCGGGCGTTGTCGGTGCCGGTGGTGTGCTGGGAGATCCCCATGCCCCAGTAGACGACCGCGGCGCCGGCCTCGCCCCAGGTCCGGGCGACCTCGCGGATCGTGTCGGCGTCGACGCCGGTGATCTGCGCGGCGCGCTCCGGCGGGTAGTCGGCGACGGTCCGGGCCAGCTCGTCGTAGTTCGAGGTGCGGGCCGCGATGAACTCGCGGTCGATGAACCCGAGCCGGATGATCTCGTGCATCACGGCGTTGTAGAACGCGACGTCGGTCCCCGGCTTGAGCTGGACGTGGATGTCGGAGTGCTCGGCCACGGTCGACGCGCGCGGGTCGACGTAGATGATCTTCGTTCCCTTGCGGCGAGCCTGCTTGAAGAACGAGCTGGCCACCGGGTGGTTGGCGGTCGGGTTCGACCCGGTGATGATCACGACGTCGGCGTTGACGACGTCGCCGTAGGTGGTGGACACCGCGCCGGAGCCGACACCCTCGAACAGCGCCGCGACCGACGACGCGTGGCACAGCCGCGTGCAGTGGTCGACGTTGTTGGTCCCGAAGCCCGCCCGGATCAGCTTCTGGAAGAGGTAGGCCTCCTCGTTGGAGCACTTCGCCGACCCGAACCCGGCGATCGCGCCCGGGCCACCCTCGGCGTGGACCTCGCGCAGCCGGCGGGCGACGAGGTCGAGCGCCTCCTCCCAGGTGGCCTCCCGGAAGTGCGGCATGACCTCGTCGTAGTCGACGAGGCCGCCCGGCTTGCGGCCCTCGGCCCGGTTCTTGCCGTTCCGCCTGCCGTCGCCGTCGCCCCGGACGTCCGCGGACAGCGGCCCCTTCGGGTACGAGGACTCGACGCGGATCAGCGGGGTGGTGAGCCGCTGCGGGGAGGCCGCGTAGTCCCAGCCGTACCGGCCCTTCACGCACAGCCGGCTCTGCGAGCCGGGCTGCGGGCGGCCCTCGGCGAAGGAGATCGCGCCGCGCTCGCGGTCGACGTAGTAGGTGAGCGCGCAGCCGACCCCGCAGTACGGGCAGACGGAGTCGATCGCGTCGAGCTCCTCGCGCGGCCGGATCGGGATGAGGTTGATCGACTTGTTGGTCAGCGCCCCGGTGGGGCAGGCCTGCACGCACTCGCCGCAGGTCACGCACGAGCTGGCGCCCATCGGGTCGTTCAGGTCGAACGCGATGCGGGTGGCGTAGCCCTTGCCGGAGCGGCCGATGACGTCGTTGCCCTGGATGTCGTCGCAGGCCCGCACGCAGCGGTCGCAGAGGATGCAGGCGTCGTGGTCGACGTCGATGACGGGGTTGGAGGAGTCGCGGCCGCGGCCCGAGCCGCAGGGCAGCGCGGTGGTCTCGCGGGCGACGCCGTACCGGTCGGCGAGCTCGAGCAGCGCGTTGTCGGCGGTGGTCGTCTGCTTCGGATCCTCGGCCCGCGGCGGCTGGTCCGTGAGCAGCAGCTCGGTGAGCACCGCGCGGTTGCGCTCCAGCTCCGCGCTGGCCGTCTTCACCTCCATGCCGTCCTCGCACGGGCGGACGCACGCGGCGGCGAAGACGCGCCCTCCGGTGTCGACGACGCACATGCGGCACACGCCGACCGGGTCGTAGCGGTCGTTGTGGCAGAGCACCGGGATGTCGACGCCCACCTCGCGCGCGGCGTCGTAGATCGTGGTGCCGTCCGGGACGGTCACCTCGTGGCCGTCGATGGATGCCGTGACGGTGCGGATCGCGGTCGACGGTTCGTGCACAGCGGTCATGGGAGGTCCCCCGATCGGCGACGACACTGCGTCCCCTTGACACTAGTTGACGGCGGGCGCGTCGACGCGGGTCACCGGCCCTGCGTCCTCACACCGCGGCCACCGCGGGTGCGGGCGAGCGGTCGGGCTGCGTGAACTGGGTGTGGTGGAGCTCCGCGTACCGCCCGCCCGCCGCGAGCAGCTCCTCGTGCGTACCGCGCTCGACGATCCGCCCGTCCTCCACCACCAGGATCAGGTCGGCGGCGCGGATCGTGGACAGCCGGTGCGCGATCACCACCGCGGTGCGCCCGGCGAGCGCCTCGCCGAGCGCCTCCTGCACCGCGGCCTCCGAGGTGGAGTCCAGGTGCGCCGTCGCCTCGTCGAGCACGACGACCCGGGGCCGGGCGAGCAGCAGCCGGGCGATCGTCAGCCGCTGGCGCTCCCCGCCGGAGAGCCGGTACCCGCGCTCGCCGACGACCGTGTCCAGCCCGTCGGGCAGGGACCGCACGAGGTCGGCGAGCCGGGCGCGTTGCAGCACCTCCCACAGCTCGCGCTCGTCCGCGTCCGGGCGAGCCAGCAGCAGGTTCGAGCGGATGGACTCGTGGAACAGGTGCCCGTCCTGCGTCACCAGGCCGAGCGCGCCGCGGATCGTGTCGAACGACAGGTCCCGGACGTCGACGCCGCCGATCCGCACCGCGCCGGCGTCGACGTCGTAGAGGCGGGGGAGCAGCTGGGCGATGGTGGACTTGCCCGCCCCCGACGAGCCGACCAGCGCGACCATCTGCCCAGGCGCCGCCCGGAACGAGACGTCGTGCAGGACCTCCGTCCCGCCGCGCGCATCGAGCTGCGCGACCTCCTCGAGCGAGGCCAGCGAGACCTTGTCGGCGGACGGGTAACCGAAGCGCACCGCGTCGAACTCCACCGAGAGCGCCCCGTCCGGCAGCGGGCGCGGGTGCGCCGGTTCGGCGACCAGCGGCGGCAGGTCGAGGATCTCGAACACGCGCTCGAAGCTCACCAGCGCGCTCATCACCTCCACCCGGGCGCTGGCCAGCGCGGTGAGCGGGGCGTAGAGGCGGGTCAGCAGCAACGACAGCGCGACGACGTCACCCGTGGCGATCCGGCCGTTCAGCGCGTAGTAGCCGCCGAGCCCGTAGACCAGCGCGAGGGCGAGCGCGGAGACCAGCGTCAGCGCGGTCAGGAAGATCCACTGCAGCATCGCGGTGCGCACGCCGATGTCGCGGACCCGGGCAGCGCGCTCGACGAACTCCCGCGACTCCTCGGCGGGGCGCCCGAACAGCTTGACGAGGGTGGCGCCCGGAGCGGAGAACCGCTCGGTCATCTGCGTGCCCATCGCCGCGTTGTGGTCGGCGGACTCGCGTTCGAGGCTCGCGAGCCGTCGGCCCATCCGCCGGGCCGGCAGGACGAACACCGGCAGCAGCAGCAGCGCCAGCACGGTGACCTGCCAGGACAGGGCGAGCATCACCACGAGGGTGAGCGCGAGCGTCACGAGGTTGCCGACGACCCCCGACAGCGTCCCGCTGAACGCCCGCTGCGCGCCGATCACGTCGTTGTTGAGCCTGCTGACCAGCGCGCCGGTGCGGGTGCGGGTGAAGAAGGCGACCGGCTGGCGCTGCACGTGGTCGAACACCGCGGCCCGCAGGTCCAGGATCAGCGACTCGCCGAGGGTGGAGGACAGCCAGCGCTCGACGATGCCGCCGACCGCCTCGGCGACGGCGATGGCCGCGATCAACCCGGCCAGTGCGACGAGCATGCCGAGCGGGCCGCCGTCGACGATCACGTCGATCACCCGCCCGGCCAGCACCGGCGTGGCCACCGCCAGCGCCGCACCCACCACGCTGACCAGCAGGAACGCGGCCAGCCGCCGCCGGTGCTGCCGGACGAACGCCCAGATCCGGCGCAGCGTGGCCATGGAGAACGGGCGTTTCTCGTCCTGTGCGGTCATGGCCTGGTACATCGAGTGCCAGGCGACCATCTCCATGCTCATGCGCGCTCCCTCGGTTCCCGGCGGAGTGTGCCCGAGGGCACCGACAGTTCGCCGCCACGTTTCGTCGACAACGCTAGGAGCTGAACTCAGGTCGAGGTCAAGGCCGCCGGCACCGGCCCCGCGGCGGCCGCGGGCCACCTTCCCGGCCGCCGGGTGGTCACGGCAGCGCGCAGGCGTTGACCACGTCACCAGCCCGCCGTTCCAGTCCTCGGGCAGCCGGATGACGAACTGCGCGTCGTGGAACCAGGTTCGTCCGGAACGATCCGTGACGCAATGTGTCCGGGCCACCTCGAGCGGTGCCGCCCGATGTGGCCGCGGCCCACTCCGGGCCGGGCCGCGTCAGCCGTCGAGCAGCAGGCCCTCGACGTCGGCCGCGGCCGGGCGGCCCGCCGCGTCCAGCCCGCGGCCGCGGTAGTACCCCGCCACCATCGCGTCGAGCCGCTCGGCCGTCAGCGTGGCCATCCGGCCCGAGCCCAGCTCCAGCGGCGTGTCGAGCATCCGCGGAGGCAGCGTGTCGTCGGCGGCGGTGGCGCCCTCGCGCTGGTTGAACGCGCGCTTGGCGAGCACGATCCGGCGGGCGGCGGTGCGCAGCTCGTCGCCGTCGACGTCCCAGCCGGTGACCGGGCGCAGCAGCGCCGCCCACTCGTCGAAGGGCTCGGTGAACACCCCGCGCAGGAACTTGCAGAGGATCATCGAGTCCATCACCGCGGCGCGGTCCTCGGTGCCGATCGCCGCGGCGACGTGGGCCGCCCCGCCGGAGAGCCGGTCCAGCTCCCCGGACAGGTCGGCCTCGTAGGCGCCGGAGCGGTTGTGGTCCGCGCCCCGGGCGTTGACGGCGAGCCCGAGCGCCATCGACTGTAGCGACCGCGGCTCGTACCCCGGCAGCTCCAGGCCCTTGACCTGCGGCGCGAACGCGATCGAGCCCTGCCCGACCGCTTCCGCCGCCGCGCGCGACCCCTGCGCGAGCAGCTCTCCCAGCGGCGTCGACCGCGCACCGATCTCGTCGAGCGCCCGCAGCAGCGCCGGTCCGTCGCCGAACCGCAGCCACGGTGCGTCGATCAGGCCGCGCTCGGCGCACTCCATCGCCCACGCGATCGTGCCGCCGGCCGAGATCGTGTCCAACCCCAGCTCGTCGCAGCGCGCGCTCGCGGCGAACACGTCGTCCGGGCCGGACACCCCGCACAGCGGCCCGAGCGCGAAGACGTTCTCGTACTCCATCCGCTGCGAGCCGCCGCCCTTGCGCGAGTAGATGTGCTCGCAGCCGATCGAGCACGACGCACAGCTGTTGCGCGCCACCCCGCGCAGCTCGTGCAGCTCCTCGGCGGCCAGCCGGGGGGCGCCGTCGAAGGTGGCGGCGGTGAAGTTGCGCGTGGGCAGCGTCGAGACGGCGTTGAACGCGAGCAGGTTGGCCAGCGTCCCCAGCTCGCGGTACTTCGCCGTGGCGGGGCCGAAGCTGCGTGCCCGCAGGTCCTTCGACGCGGCGAGGACGGCGGCGGGGTCGGCGACGTCCACCCGCGTGCCGGCCCGCACCAGCACGGCCTTGACGTTCTTCGCGCCCAGCACGGCCCCGAGCCCGCCGCGCCCGGCGTGGCGGCCGTCGTGGCTGATCGTCGCGTAGCGCACCCCGCGCTCGCCCGCCGGACCGATGGCCGCCGTCTGCCAGCCCCGGCCGAACCGCTCCCGCGCGGCCTCCTCGGCCGCGGCCGCCGACATCCCGGCCAGCTCGGGCGCCGGTTCGAGCCGCACCCCGGACGCCTCGACGAGCAGCACCGACGGCTGCGCCGCCCGGCCGCGGACCACGATCGCGTCGTGCCCGGTGAGCTTGCCGGAGATCGCGAAACGGCTCGACGCCAGCGCGTCGGTGAGCAGCCCGGTGAGCGGGGACTTCGCGACGACGGCGAACTTGGCCGACGTGGTCAGCGGCGTCCCGACGAGCGGGGAGAACACGAACGCGAGCGGGGCCTCGGGGGCGAGCGGATCGACCCGCGGTGGCGCGAGCCGGTGCATCAACCAGGTCCCCAGCCCGACCCCGCCGAGGTAGGCCCGCAACACCTGCTCGTCGAGCTCCAGGTGCGTCCGGGACGCGCACGCACCATCGACGTCGACGACGAGCGCCCGCCCGAAGTAGCCACCTGCCATGCCTCCGACTGTAGGCCGCGTACGGGGCGGCCACGGCGGGCCGGACGGCCCTGCCGGTCGCCGTGTGACCCACCACACGATCCGGGAGCGTCGCTCGCCCGGACGCCGTCGGACCCTCGGTCGTCGGGCAGCCGGCCGTGCTCGGCACCGGTGTCGTCGGGCTCCTGCTCGTGCGGCTCCCGGCGACGACGCCGGGTCGGCGCGCTCGGGTGGATCGCAGGGTTCCGGTTCGTCGCGCCGGCCTGCCTGTGGGCGGCGGGAGGGCGGCTGCTGGGCTACTAGCCGCCGGCGTCCGCGGACAGGAACGCGACGACGTCGCCGGCCACCAGCGGCAGGCCGGGGTCGCGGGTGATCTGGTCGCCGTTGAGCGCGGCGACGACGTGCCGGTCGAGATCGAGGCCCACGGCGGCGGCCGCGGCGGCCAGCGTGGCGGCGTGCACGACGCGGGTGCCACCCCGCCCGCCCATGGCGAGCGCGCCGTAGCGCTGCACGGTGACCGCGGGTGCGGGGCGCCCGCGAGCGGCGCGGTAGTCGTCGGGCTCGTTGACGTTGAGCAGGGAGTCGAGCGCGGGATCGGCGGCGGCCTGGGCCTGGTCGGCGAGCAGCGCCGCGTCGTCCAGGCGCAGCACGCGGACCTCGTCGAACAGCATCGCCGGGCGCATCCGCCCCCGCGCGATCAGGGCCTCCACCCTCGGCGCCAGCGCGGTGCGGTAGGCCGCCGCGAGCGGCTGTGGATAGCCGCGGGCGACGGGCAGCACGACGTCGAGGTCGTCGGTGAGGCGGGCGAGCACGCGGCGGACGAAAACCGGGTGCAGGAACGGGAGGTCCGTCGAGCAGACGAACGCCGCGGGCGCCCGCTCGGCCAGCGCGGCCAGGCCCGTGGCGATGCCCTGCAGCGGCCCGCGGCCCTCCACCGGGTCGGCCACGACCTCGATCCCGGGCGGCAGCGCCGGCAACTCCTGACCGGGGGCCGCGACCACGACGACCGGCCCGTCCACCGCCCGCGCGACGACGGCCGCGGTCCGGTGCAGCAGCGTGGATCCGTGCCACTCCAGGGCGGCCTTCGCCGTGCCCATCCGCGAGGAGCGGCCGCCCGCGAGCACGATTCCGGCAGTGGCCATGCCGCCGACCCTATGCGCCGCGCCTCCGCGCTCGCGGATTCGCGTCCTCGCAGCGCCGATCCGTGCTGTGAGGACCACAATCCGCGAGCGCGGTCAACACACCACCCGCATCGGGCGGCCGCGGTCGTCGATCTCACGCCCGATCTCCTCCGCCTCCCCGTGAGCCCACCGCGCGGCCGACCAGGCCGCCGCCAGCGCGTCGAGCACGTCGTCGAGCCGGGCACCGGCCGGCAGGTCGGCCAGCGCGACCGCGGGGTCCACCCACCGGGCGAGCGCGGCGATGCGCTGCCCCGCGCCCCGGGCCGTCCGCTTCGCCGCGAACGCGACGTCGGGGGCGAGCGTGCGCAGCGACAGCTCCGGATGCACCTCGACGACGTGCTCCGGCAGCTCCGCGAGCGCGTCCCAGTCACGGATCTTCGAGCCGATGTGGAAGGCCTGGAGGCTGATCGCCCGGCCGGTGAGCGCGCGGGCCACGACGCAGGCCTCGTCGTGCGTGGCGGCGTCGAGCACCGGCCGCGGTGGCGCCGGGAACACCGACGCGCGAGACCGGCCGAGCCGCCGGGCCGTCGCGACGTCGCAGGCCCGTGGCGCCGTCCCGACGGGCAGCCCGAGGGGGATGTCGACGCCGACCGCGGCGCACCCGGCCGTCGCCGCCAGCACCGCGGCGGCATGCGGCCGCACCGACCAGCGCACCCCGGCGGCGCCGATGCGCGCCACCACCCAGCCTCCCGGCACCCCGTCGACGCCGGCGACCTCGGCGATGGGGCAGGATCGCGAACCGTGCGCGTCTACCTCGGCTCCGACCACGCCGGCTTCGAGCTCAAGGCCCGCCTCGTCGAGCATCTGACCAGTCTGGGGGTCGAGCCGGTCGACGTCGGCGCGGCCGTCAACGACCCCGCGGACGACTACCCGCCGTTCTGCATCGAGACCGCGCGCCTGGTCGTCGACGATCCCGGCAGCCTCGGGGTCGTGATCGGCGGCTCGGGCAACGGCGAGCAGATCGCGGCGAACAAGGTGCCCGGCTGCCGGGCCGCGCTGGCGTGGAGCGAGGAGACGGCGCGGCTGGCCCGGGAGCACAACGACGCGCAGGTCATCGGAGTCGGGGCCCGGATGCACACCGTGGCGGAGGCGTTCGCCATCGTCGAGGCGTTCCTCGACACCCCGTTCTCCGGCGACGAGCGCCACCGCCGCCGTATCGCCATGATCGCCGACTACGAGCGCACGGGCGCGGTCCCGGCGCTGCCCGGCTGATCGTGCCCGAGGGCCACACGCTGCACCGGCTCGCGCGGCTGCACCGCCGTCGGTTCGGCGGGCACCCGGTCGCGGTGGGCAGCCCGCAGGGCCGGTTCGCGGCCGGCGCGGAGATCGTCGACGGCCGGGTGCTGGAGGCGGTCGACGCGCACGGCAAGCACCTCTTCCAGCACTACGGCCCGGACCTGGTGGTGCACGTGCACCTGGGCCTCTACGGGCAGTTCTCCGACGAGCGCCTGCCCGCCGCGCAGCCCCGCGGGCTCGTGCGGATGCGGATGGTCGGGCGCACGCACTACGCGGACCTGCGCGGGCCGACGGCCTGCCAACTGATGACCGACGCGGAGGCGGACGCCGTCCACGCGCGGCTGGGCGAGGACCCGCTGCGCCCCGACGCCGACCCGGACCGCGCCTGGGCCCGCATCTCCCGGTCCCGGGCACCCCTCGCGACGCTGCTGATGGATCAGTCGGTCATCGCCGGGGTCGGCAACGTCTACCGGGCCGAGCTGCTGTTCCGCCACGGCCTGGACCCGCAGCTGGCGGGGCGGGCGCTGCGCCGCGAGCAGTGGGACGCGCTGTGGGCGGACCTCGTCGAGCTCATGCAGGACGGCCTCCGCCGCGGGCGGATCGAGACGTTGCGCCCGGAGCACGCGCCGGGCCCGCGCGACCCGGACGAGCCGAGCGGGCGCCGGGTGTACGCCTACCGCCGCACCGGCGAGCCGTGCCGGCTGTGCGGGACGCCGATCGCGCACGGGACGCACCTGGCCCGCAACCTGTTCTGGTGCCCGACCTGCCAGCCGGCGGCGTCGTAGCGGCCGGCCCGGCACCTGCGGGGCAGTCCTACAGGTCGAAGCCGCCGGCGTCGAACCCGCCACCGTCGTCGAAGCCCCCGCCGCCGTCGTGGCCGGCGTCGTCGAACCCGCCGCCGCCCTCGTCGCCGGCGGCGAGGCCGTCCGCGTACCCGGCCTCGTAGCCGGTGCCGGCCATCCCGGAGAACATGGCGCTGAACAGGAGCATCGAGCCGACACCCCAGGCGCCGGCCGCCAGGGCGGGCCGCCACCAGGGCTCGGAGTACCAGCCGGCGGGCACCGGCCGCCCGGCGACGTCCCCACCGGGGTGGTAGTGGCGGTTGCGGTCCGACGGGTGCGGCGAGGCGCTGTACCCGTGCCCCTGCACCTCGACGTCGCGCTCCTCGGTGACGGCGCCGGCCTGTTGCTGGCCGGGCAGCGGCGGGAGCTCGGGGCCGGGGTCCATGCCCATCGCGGTGCGCGCGGCGCGTACGTAGTAGAGCCCCTCGTAGGCGGTCTCGGTGACCTGGCGCGCCTGCGCGACGCTGCGCACCTGGTCCATCTGGGCGCCGGCGGCGGTGTAGCGCTCGGCGGCGTCGGCCAGCGCCTGCTTGGACGGCCCGTCGGTGCCGACCAGGTTCAGCACCTGCCCGCCGAGCCGTTCCACCCACCGGCGCGCCTCGGACCGGGCGTCGTCCAGCTCGCGAGCCTGCGCCGCCTGCCGCCGGCGGGCCAGCCAGACGGCGCCGCCGACCAGCGCCGCGACCACCAGCAGCGCCAGGATCTCGCCCACCCGCACCACTCCTCGTAGCCGTCCCCTCCGGGCAACGGGTGCGGTGCGGGGATCGTTCCCGCGAGGGAACGCCGAGGTCCACGCCGGAGGACACGCCGGCGTGGACCTGGCCGGCGTGGAGGGGTGTCACCGGCCGGGGTCCGTCACCGGGCGTCGCCCGTTCCCGGTCCCCGTGGCATGACTCGGGCGCGGCGCCGCCCGTGTTACGGGGGGTGGGCGGCGGATCCGGCCATGGCCGCGCGCGCGGCGCGCGACGAATGACAGGGGTGTCATTTATCCTCGGACGCATGGACGCGACGACCACGACCGGCTGGTGGACGTGCTCGGCGTGCGGGGCCGAGGCCGAGCTCCCCGACACCGACACCCGGGGTTGCCTGGTGAGCTGCCCGGACTGCACGGGGGAGATGAGCGAGCAGTGGCGCTGGGACGCCGCTGCCTGACCGCGTCCGGTCCCATCCGGCCACCTCGGCTCGCTCCGGTGCCGCCTCGACGAGGCCGCTCACGGCGCGGCCCCGCCCGGGCGCGGTCTCGATGTCCCCGCCCGGCGGTGACCGGTGATCCTGCTGCGCCGATCGCATTGCCGCTCCGACCCGGCCGGGCGGGCGCGCCGGTGCGAAGCTGTGCGACGTGTCCGATCTCGCCACCCCGGCCCGCGCCGGCGACCTGCGCGTGCTGCGGGAGCTGCTCGGGGGGCTCCCCGTCGCCGACATCGTCGACGAGCTCGGCCGCTGCGACCCGCTGACCCGCGCCGTCGCGTTCCGCGCGCTGCCCAAGGACCTCGCGCTCGAGGTGTTCGAGGACCTCGACCCGGCGCTGCAGCGCGACCTGCTCGACGACCTGCGCGAGGAGACCGTCCGCGAACTCGTCGCCGGGATGGACCCCGACGACCGGGCGAGCCTGCTCGACGAGCTGCCCGCCGGCGTCGCGGCCCGGCTGCTCTCCGGGCTCGCCCCCGCCGAGCGGGCGATGACCACCGCCCTGCTCGGCTACCCGCCGGACTCCGCGGGCCGCCGGATGAGCCCCGAGGTCGCCGCGCTGCCGGAGGGGCTCACCGCGGGGCAGGCGCTCGAGCACGTCCGGCGCACCGGCGAGAACGCCGAGACCATCTACCTGCTGCCGGTGCTCGGCGCGGGCCGGCGGGTGTGCGGGGTCGTCTCGCTGCGCCGGTTGCTCGTCTCCGATCCCGCGACCCCGGTCGCGGACCTCGCGTCGGAGCCCATCGTCGTGCGGGCGACCGACGACCAGGAGCTGGCCGCGCAGGTGGTGCGGGACTACGGCCTGGTCGCCGTGCCGGTCGTCGACCACGAGGAGCGGCTGCTCGGCGTCTTCACCGTCGACGACGCGATGCGCGTGCTGGAGCGGGAGGAGGACGAGGACCTGGCGCGGGCCGGCGCCGCCGAGCCGCTCCGGGCGCCCTACCTGAGCGTGGGGATCGGGCGGCTGGTGCGCACCCGGATCGCCTGGCTGCTGATCCTGGTCGTCGGGGCGACGCTGACCGTCAACGTCCTGGAGTTCTACTCCGAACGGCTCGAGACCGTCGTCACCCTCGCGCTGTTCGTCCCGCTGCTCATCGGCACCGGCGGCAACGCCGGCGCCCAGGCGGCCACGACCGTCGTCCGCGCGATGGGCGTCGGCGACGTCCGGTTCGCCGACCTGCCGCGCGTGGTAGGCCGGGAGCTCGCCACCGGCGCGCTGCTGGGCGCCGGGCTCGCGGTGATCGGCTTCGTCCCGGCGGCGCTGTTCGCGGGCGTCGACATCGCCACCGTGCTGACGCTCGCGCTGGTCGCGGTGTGCACGCTCGCGACGTTCGTCGGCTCGCTGGTGCCGATGCTCGCGAAGCGCGTCGGCGTCGACCCGGCGGTGGTGAGCGCGCCGTTCATCACCACCGTCGTCGACGCGGTGGGGCTGGTCGTCTACTTCGTGGTCGCCGGGCTCGTCCTGGGGATCTGAGGAGGCGACTCCCCGGTCAGGGTTCCACCAGTCCGGCGCGGATCGCGTAGCGGGTCAATCCCAGCCGGTCATGGAGATCGAGTTTCTGCAGGATGTTCGCCCGGTGGCGGTCCACGGTCTTCACGCTGATGACGAGGGTGTCCGCGATCTCCCGCGAGGAGTGCCCTTCGGCGACCAGCTTGAGGACCTCCTCCTCCCGGGTGGTGAGGATTCGGTCCGGGATGCGCCCCCCGGTCCGCTCGCGGTCGAGGAAGTCCCTGATCAGAGCGGTCACCGCACCGGGATACAGGAAGGGCTCACCGCGCATCGCGGCGCGGCACGCTTCCACGAGGTCGCGGTCGGCGACCGACTTCAGCACATATCCCGAGGCGCCCACCTTGAGCGCCTCGAAGAGGTACTGCTCGTTGTCGTACATGGACAGCATGAGAACCCGGACGCCGGCCGCCCGCCGGGTCATCTCGCGAGCCGCCTGCAGCCCCGTCATCCGGGGCATGGCGATGTCGAGAATGGCCAGGTCCACCTCCGCGTCCGAGCAGAGCTCGACGGCCTCCGCGCCGTCGCCGGCCTCGGCGACCACGACGAGGTCCGGTTCGCTGTCCAGGATCAGCCGCAGTCCGCGCCGGACCAGCGCGTGATCGTCCGCGAGGAGGATCCTCGTCTTCCCGGGTTCCACGTCGCCTACCCCTTCCCGGGCTGGACCGGGACGACGAGACGCACCTCGGTTCCCCCGGACGCCGGAGAGTCGACCGACAGGTCGGCGCCGACGAGAAGGGCGCGTTCGCGCATCCCCCGGATGCCGGCACCCTCGGCCGGTCCGTCCAGTCCCTTCCCGTCGTCGCGGATGCGCAGCACGACCGCGTCCCGGACGCCGGTCACGGACAGCGTGACGCCGGTGGCGCCGGCGTGGCGGGCGATGTTCGTGAAGCTCTCCTGCGCGATCCGGTAGAGCACCAGTTCGGCGCTCCGACTGAGGGCGGGGAGTCGCCGATCCAGTTCGCGCGTCACCGGGATCCGGCTGGCATCGGAGAAGTCGGCGGCCAGCGCGCCGATCGCGCTGAGCAAGCCCAGATCATCGAGCACGACCGGTCGGAGTCGTCGTGCCACCTGCCGGACTTCCTCGAGACTGTCCCGGATCGTCTCCTGAACGGTCCGGAGCTCGTCGCGCAGGTCGTCCGGCGCCCGGTCCACGGTGCGCTTCAGGACGAGGAGCACGGCCGTGAGGCTCTGACCGATCTCGTCGTGCAACTCCCGGGCGATGCGTTGCCGCTCACCTTCCTGCGCGGCAAGGGTCCGGGCGCTGCTCGTGGCGCGCTCGGCCTCGAGCCGGTCGAGCATGTCGTTGAACGTGTGGATGAGCTGCGCGATGTCACCGTGACCGGTGACCGGTGATCGCGCCCCGGGGCGCAACAGGTCGACCCGCTGCATGAGCGAGGTCAGGTCGGCGAGAGGTCGCAGGCTCGCCTTGACCAACAACGCGTTCACCACGAGCAGCAGGGCCAGTCCCACGGCGAGGACGGCGACCTCGCCGACCGCGATCGGGGTCGACACCGTGGCCGGCGACAGTGCCAGCACGGTGGCTCCGGCCACGAAGACGAAGGCGTTCGCGACGAAGAGCCGCCAGAACAGGTCGTCCGCCGGCGCCCGCCCCCGCAGATGATCGCGTACTCGTGAGGGGTGTTCCTCGACGAGTTCGGACATGCCGACAGCGTCACCGCTCGACGCGGGTCTGTCCATGAGGCGTAGACCCCATCTCTCGCCGGCTGCCGGCCCGTGCCGGCGGCGTCTCTACATGATCGAGGGGCCCCGGAGATGGGGGTGAGACCCGATGGCACTCCCCACCCGGTCGGGGACAGGCTGGTGCACGTCATCGTGCGGTGACGCGACCGCCGGCCCGAAGTCGCCGGCCGTGGCGACCGGTCCGCTCCGCTTCCCGTCATCGCTGTGGACCACCGAGAACAGGAGGAAGGCCATGGCCACATCCGAGGCCGGTGCCGCGCGCTCAGGTGTCGACCCGCAGCCCGGCTCCGTCACTGCTCCCGGGCGGCGATCCGCCGCTACCGGCGGTGACCACGGTCATGCGGGCGAGTCGGGCAGCGCGGTGAACTGGCGAGACCGGGTGCGCTGGGGACCGGTGTGGGCCGGCGGGATCGTCGTGCTCACCACGTTCCTCGTCCTGCAGCTGCTGTTCTTCGCGTTCGGGCTGCTCGATCTGGGTTTCGAGGGCGCCGAGGCAGGCATGGTCGGAGGCATCGTCACCGCGGTGCTGGCGCTGATCGCGTTCTTCGTCGGGGGCTTGCTCGCAGGCGCGTCCACCCTGTGGCGCGGCGCCGACGACGGGCTGCTGCACGGCGTCCTGGTGTGGGCGCTGAGCGTGCTGGGAATCCTCGCCCTCGCGGTGATCGGCGGCAGTGCGTTGCTCGGTCCACTGGCCGACTTCGTCACGCAGACGGGTGCTCAGCCGGAGAATGTCGACGTGGATCCGGCACAGGTGCTGCGCGCCGCGCGCGAGACCGCCGGCTGGACCGCGCTGGGCCTGGGATTGGCCGCTGGAGCCGCCGCCCTCGGTGGCACGCTCGGATCGAAGATCTGGCCCGGGCGACGGGACGTCGGCGACGCCCGCTGACGCCGTCGTCGATCGGCGGAGCCGGCGCGGGCCACCGCCCGGCTCCGCCGCGGGCGCGCCGCGAGTCGCATCGGGTCGTGCGGCTCGCCGCCACCTTCCTCTACCGCAAACGTGAAGGACAACGCTATGAACTCACCAGGCGTGGTCAACCGACCGCGACCGATCCTGGCGGTACCGGCCCGGGTGTTCACCGCGCCCGGCCCGGTGGTGACGGTCTGTCTGACCACCGAGGCAGCGCTGCCTCAGGCCGCGCACCGGACGGCGCTGCGGTGGAAGACACTGCGCGCCGAGCTGGTCGACGGCGGCGCCCCGACGGCCGCGTTGACGGCTATCGATCCGCTCGTCGACGGTGCCCACACCGCGGGTGAGGCGCTGTTCGCCGTCGCGAGCCGCGACGGGCTGCTCTATTCCGCGCACCTGCCCGAGCCCGCCGAGACCGACGCCGCCCACGTCGGCCCGCTGCCCCGTCTGGTTCCACTGCTGGCCGCCACCCAGGCGCTGCTCCCGCATGTCGTGGTGGTCACCGACCGGCTCGGTGCCGAGCTGATCGCAGTGCTCCCCGACGCCCCCGACGAGCATTCCGAGGTCGAGGGGGAGGAGCTGCACGTCACCCGCTCCGCACCCGGGGGCTGGTCGCAGCGCCGGTTCCAGCAGCGTGCGGAGAACCGCTGGGAGGCCAATGCGCGCGAGGTGGCCGACGCCATCACCCGGTTGGTCGACAGCACTGCACCGCGCCTGGTGGCGGTCAGCGGTGATGTGCGCGCCGTGCAGTTCCTGCGCGAGCACCTGCCATCCCGCGTGGTCGAGCTGCTCACCGAGGTGCAGGGCGACTACCGCACCCTCGACGAGGCGTTGGCCCGCAGCAGGCAGGTGGCGGCCGAGCTCGCCGCGGCCGACACGGCCGCGCTGCTCGCGGACTATCGACGCGAGCAGCATCCCCAGGGCCTCGCTGTCGCCGGGCTCGACGAGACGCTGGCCGCGCTGCACGCCGGGCGAGTCGACACCGTGCTGCTCGACCCCACCCGGACCACAGCTCACACAGCGTGGTTCGGGCCCGATCCGGCCCAGGTGGCGGGCACCGCCGACGGCCTGCGCGCCGCCGGTGTGGCCGATCCACAGTCCGCACCACTCGCCGACATCGCGATCCGAGCAGCTGCGGCGACCGCCGCCTCGGTCCGGATCATGCCTGCCGGCACGCCCGAGACCGCGCCCAGTGGAATCGCGGCGCTCCTGCGCTATCGCTGATCCGCTCACCGGGTCGCTGGTCGAGGTCCGCGAGTCCCCGCCCGGCGCGACCGCGACTTCCTTGACCCGCAGGTTGTCGGCCACGGTGCGGTAGCGGCCCGCCCGGGCGAGCGCGGCGGCGGCCTCGGTGTTGGTGTGGCGCAGCTTCTCGGCGTGGATGTAGTGCCCGCCGCCGCGGGTCAGATACGCCCGGTTCGCCGCGGAGGCGAACCCGCGGTCGGCGACCCACACCAGCCGGCGCAGCCCCCACCCGCCCAGGTCGTCCTTGACGATGCGGGTGATCGCGGTGTCGGCGGTGTTGCCGGGGAAGGTCCAGCACCGCACCGGGACTCCGTCGCGGGTGACCGCCATCGCGATCACCACCTGCGGCAGGTCGGCGCGGTGGTCCTTGGAGTGCCCGAACCTGCGCGCCCCGGCCTCGACCGGGCTGCTGGCCTCGTCATCGGCGACCGGCTCGGCGAGATCGATGTCGTCGTCGGCGGTCTCGGTCTCCCAGTAGGTACTCGTGGTGTCCACGAAGACGATGTCCAGATCAAGGTTCAACAGATGGGCGACCGAGGAGAACACCTCGGCGGCGATCTCATCGAGCGCGTCGAGCAGGAAGTTCATCGCGGCGTACGCGGCGTCCTCGGTGAACCCCGCACAGCCTTCGATCGCGACCCGCTGCGCGACCCAACCGGTCGCGGCCAGCTTCGAGCCGGGCTCACACGCCCGCTGCGCGACGAGCGCGAACACCACCCGCTCGACCGCGTCGCCGTCCAGGCGCCGCCCGACCGCGACCCGGCGGATCGCCGCACCGATCCCCAGGCGCTCCCACAGCTGGTCCAGCGTCCACGCCGCGCCCAGGCGCCGCGAGTCCAGCACCTCGACCCCGCCGCCGAGCTCGCCGGCGCCGGCCGAGGCTGCGGTCACGGCCTGGGCCGGGGTCAGGAACCGCGAGATCGAGGCCACCAACCGGGCCAGCGCGGCCCGGTCGACCTTGTCCGCCCGCCCGAAGCTGTGAATCACCTTCGCGACCGGGTTCCCGCTGACCGGATGCCGCTGGTTGTGCGCCAGCTGCAGATAGCTCACCACCGAGCCATCCGCGTTGGTCCCGCCGCGTCTCCCGTAAGAACACTACGACTCAACCGCCTCACCGCAGCTCATGTCCAGCGACACGCCCACAGTCGTGTGCCTACAGGATTTCACCTCCCAGGGCGCACGACGCCGCCCTGACCAGCCCGAACACGGACGATCAAGCACTCATGTGCCTGTGATCTTCGGAAGTCCGGTCATGGGCCCGCCCCTCGTGCTGGTGGCTGCGGTGATGCTCGAACCGCACGATCGGCCGGGTCCGGGCTGCGTTGTCGCGGCGGGACAACGACGGGGCTCGACGCTGTCCGGGCGGCGGGGGCGCAGCACGACTCGCGCCGCGGTCGATCGTCGCCGATGCGGTCGTTGGGAGACGACGTTCGGTCGACGGGCACGGGCTGAGCGCAGACCGGCGGCGGCTGCCGATGGTGCGGCTCGAGGGACAGGACCTCGGTCGTGCCGGGCGCGAGGGTCGAGAACCGGAACAGCATCTCCGCGTCGATCGCGGGGCCGACGACGTCGGACTCGACGAGTGCTGCCCGTTGCGGCCCGCCCACCGTGGGGTGGGCGGGCCGCCGGAAGATGCGTGCTGATGGTGGCGGGAGGCCGAGCCTCCGACCTCGTCACCTGCGGGGACGGAGCTTGAGGTACGTCAACTTGTCGCCCATGTTCACCGTGTAGTGCAACTTCCCGTCCTTGATGGCGACGGCGACCCCGAAGACCTTGACCCTCGGGTCGAGGATCGCCTCGCGGTGTCCGTTCGTCGACACGCGGGTCCACCAGTGCACGGCGTCTTCCGGTGTCGCACCCGGGCCGTTGTAGTTGATCTCGCTGGCCCAGCCGTAGCCGGTGTAGCCGCAGTTCTGGATGCGGGTCCCGATGTCGCGACCGAGCGTGTCGATGTGGTCGCTCGGGGAGAACCCGCGCACTGCGCTGTCGTTGCTCGCCCATCCCGCGGCCAGCATCAGCTTGTGGTCGGACCGCAGCGCGGGCACACCATTCTCCACGCGGTACGCGTTGATCAGTGCGATGACCCGCTGCTCGTCGGCATCGAGGCGGACGGCGTCGAGCCACCGCGGGTAGTCGCGAATCGTGATGCAGGCGGCGCTCGTGGGAGCGGCCGGGGTGGCGGCCGTGGCGGCCGGAGTGATCGCGGCCATCAGGCCGACGGTCACTGCGCCGACCGTGAGCCGGGCGATCGTCCTGCGGGTCATGGTGGTCATGGTGGTCATGGTGGGCTCCGGTGATCGGCCAGCGAGCTGGGTTTGAGGATGGACACTGCGGTGGGTGTTTCGGGTTCTGATCCGGTTGATGCCGCGTCGTCGGCCCGGGTTACAGCGCTCGGCGAAAACCTTCCCGGGCCGGGCGGCCACCGCTCGTCGATGCCGAGGGGGCCGTCCTGCGTCCCGCAGGTGGCCGGGGTGCGCCGCGTCGACGGAGAAATCCCGGAACCCGGTCCACGTCGTCTGTCACCTGCACGGACGGGGCATCGATGACCGGGTCGACAGACGCCTCGCCGTGGCGAACACTCCTGCTCGACCCTCGCGGTGCTGTCGGAGCAGAGGTACCTGTCGAAGCGGAGTGCAGAGCGTGGACGTGGAACAGTTCGGCCAGTACCGGCTCGAGCAGGTGATAGGCCGTGGCGGGATGGGGGAGGTGTTCCGCGCGTACGACACCGTGCGCGAGCGGGTGGTGGCGCTCAAGCGCCTGCCGGCGCACCTGGCTGCCGACAAGACCTTCCAGGCCCGGTTCCGGAAGGAGTCGGCCCTGGCTTCGCGGTTGTCCGAACCGCACATCATCCCGATCCACGACTTCGGTGAGATCGACGGACAGCTCTACATCGACATGCGCCTGGTCACCGGCCGGGACCTGGGCTCGGTGCTCGCCGAACAGGGCCCACTGAGCCTTTGCCAACCTGGTCGGCGGGACTGAGGGGTCTTCGGCGTGTCGAGGCCACGGATAGGTGAAGCTCCTGGTAGACGGGCGATTGGCTAGATCAACTCGTCCGACCAGGAGCTTCGAGTGTTGTCCTACCCCTCTGGGATGACCGTGTCCACCCGTGCGCTGATCATGCTCACCGACGCGC
>DATLGI010000089.1:0-13688 GCA_035540535.1 Pseudonocardia sp. | reverse complement strand
GCTGCTGTCGACGGACAAGATGCCTCTCTCCGCGCGCAGGGACCGGGGCCGGCTCGGTCGACCTCCGGCTGCCCGGACCGAGGGCCGGCGCTGCGGGGGGAGAGCCGACGAGGCGCTGCACGCACCAGGTCGTTGCGGGGCGGGCCCGACGCGGTGCCGGCCGCTTCCGCGGGGTAGGGCGCGCACCCACTCGTTCTCGACGGGCGCAGCACCGGAGCCCATCATAGCCGGTCGGTCGCCGCGGGGCAGCGCGGCGCACCCGTGACGCGCTCCGCCGGGCGCCGCGCGCGGGGCGTGCCCCTGCGCCGCGCCTCGGGCTAGGGTCCTCCCGTGACGGAAGCCGGCGTGTCGGGCAGCGCTGAGCAGGTGGCGGCCGGGCCCGCCGGCGCGGACCGCGCCACGGTGGACCTGCTCGGGCTCCTCGCCTACGGCGAGCTGTCCGCGTTCGACCGGCTCGCCGAGGACGCGCGCGGCGCGCCGACCCTGGCGGGGCGGGCCGCGCTCTCGGTGATGGCGGCCGCCGAGATCGGGCACTTCCGGCTGCTCGAGCAGCACCTGGCCGGGCTCGGGGTGCCGGTCGAGGAGGCGATGCGCCCGTTCGTCGCCCCGCTGGACGCCTACCAGGCCGGTACGGCGCCGCGGAGCTGGCTGGAGTCGCTGGTCAAGGCCTACCTGTGGGACGGGCTCGCGGCGGACTTCTACGGTGAGGTTGCCGGCTGGGTCTCGGGTTCCACGGGCGACCTGGTCCGCTACGTGCTCGCCGACACCGGCCACAGCGCCTTCGCCGAGCGCGAGGTGCGCGCGGCGTGCGAGGCCGACCGACGGGTTCGCGACCGGCTCGCCCTGTGGGGCAGGCGGCTGCTCGGCGAGGCCGTGACGCAGGCCCAGCACATCGTCGCCGAGCGCGACGAGCTCGCCGAGTTCATCGTCACCGGGTCCGGGGACGTGGCCGGCATCGCCGCGCTGCTCAGGCGGTTGCAGACCAACCACCGCAAGCGGATGGGCAAGCTCGGGCTGAGCTGAGCGCGAGCGGTGCACCGGAGCCCGGAGCCCCGGTGCCGCCGAACCGGCGGGTTCGCCCAGGGCGCAGCGGGCGGGGCGGTCCCGGCGCCCGGTACCCGTTAGCCTGGCCGCGGTACGGCCCGCACTCGATGATCAGGAGGTCCCGGTGGAGGTCAAGATCGGCATCGCGGAGAGCCCGCGGGAGCTCGTGGTGTCCAGTGGCCAGACGCCGGACGAGGTCGAGGCGATGGTCAACGACGCGCTCAAGGACGGCACGGGCACACTCGCGCTCGTCGACGACAAGGGTCGCCGCTTCCTGGTGCCGGCCTCGCGGGTCTCCTACGTGGAGATCGCCCCCGCCGCGGCGGGGCGGGTCGGATTCATGATCGGTGACAGCGGCTGACGCTCACCCGGGCTCGGTCGCGTCCCACCGGTACGGGGGAGCGCCGACGCCGGTGACCCGGTAGCGCCCCCACGGGTCGACGTCGCCGAGCCGCGCGGGCGACCTGTGCCCGGCGGTGCGCACCTCCACCTCCACCTCCGCGGCCGGGGCGAGTGCCGCGAGTGCCGTGGGATCGGCGTCCGGCTCCGGGGCCAGCCGGCCGAACCAGTGCAGGCGCCCGTCCTGGGGCTGGTGGTGCGCGTCGAGGCGCGCGTGCACGGGCACCTCGCGGCCGGCCAGCACGAGCACGGCAGGGCCGGTGTAGCCGTCGTGGTGGTCGTGGTCGTGCTCAGCCATGGTGTGCTCCCGCGTCCGGATCGGTCGGGGTCGGTGCGACGACGCGCAGCGTCCCCGCGGGCCCGGTGCCGGCCGTGGCGAGCACGCCGGCGACCCCGCCCCAGATCAGAGCCGTGAGGTAGTCGGTCAGCGCCTGACGGCTCATCGTGCGCCGCTCGAGCCACCAGTCCCCGGCGCTCTGCACCATGCCCACGAGGCCCTGCGCCCACGCCTCGGCGCCGCCGCTGTCGAGGTTCAGCGCCCGCAACCGCTCGCCGAGCAGCGTGGCGAGCAGGCTCGCGATCTGCTGGCGGGCGTCGTCCACCACCGCCTCGCCGACGGCGCGCTCGGCCGGGTTGTGGACGACGAACCGCCACAGCTGCGGTTCCTCCTCGATGCCGGCGAGGAAGGCGTCCACGGCGCCGCGGACGTGCTCGCGCGGCTCGCGATCCTGCATGAGCTCCGGCGCGATCCGGGCCACCAGCAGTGCCGCCGCCTGCTCGCCGACGGCCCGCTGCAGGTCCGCGCGGTCGGTGAAGTGCCGGTAGAGCACGGGCTTGGTGATGCCGGCGAAGGCGGCGATCTCGGCGATGGAGACGGATGCGCCGTGCCGGCGGACCGCCTCGACGGCCGCCTGCACCATCTCCGCGCGCCGCTCGGCACGGCGTCGGGTCCGGTCCGTTCCCGACTTGACATCACCCGGGTCCTGAGGCACGTTACCAGTGGTAACAGTTACCAGCGGTAACAACAAGTCCGAAGGGAGTCCGCGGATGGTGGTTCCGGCGTCCCCGCGCCCGCCGCGCCTGGAGTCCGGCAGTCGCGTGCTGATCACCGGCGCGGCCGGCGGGTTCGGCGCGCCGACCGTCGAGCGCCTGCGGGCGCGCGGCGTGCGGGTGGTGGGACTGGATCGCGACGTCCCCGGCGGCGCCACGGACGGGCACGTCATCGCCTGCGACATCACCGACGACGCCGCGGTCGACCGGGCCGTCACCGAGGCCGTGCAACGGCTGGGCGGGCTGGACGCGGTGGTGCACTACGCGGGCATCGGCACCCCGAACGACGCCGGCGGGCCCCTGCACCCCGACGCGTTCCGCGTCATCGACGTCAACCTGCTCGGCGCCTGGCGGGTCACCGCCGCCGCGCTGCCCGCCCTGCTCGCCTCCCGCGCGGGGGGCGGGCGCGGGCGTGTGGTGTTCGTCGCCAGCCAGCTGGCCTACGTCACCCTGCCGTTCGTGTCGGCCTACAGCGTGGCCAAGCGCGCCATGAGCGCCTACGCCGACGCCCTGCGCGTCGAGTACGGCACGGAGCTGCACGTCACCACGGTCTATCCCGGCTACGTCCGCACCCCGATCCATGACGAGGGCAGCCGGGCGGGCCTCACGCTGGAGGGCCAGGTGCGGCGCGAGGAGGTCGACGACATCGTCGGCACCGTCCTGCGCGTGCTGTCCGCCGCGACCCCGCCGCGGGACACCGCGGGCACCCGGGCGGGCCAGGTCGAGCTGTGGTTCGCCCGGCACCTGCCCGGCGTCGTCGGTGCCGCGGTGATCCGCCGGCTGCGTCGCCGCGCGGCGGCCGGCCACTTCGACTCGGCACCGATCGCTGCCGGTCTCAGCCGCAGGCTGACCGGCGAATCCACGGCCGAGCCGCGTTGTGAGAGGAGCACCCGATGACCGTCACGATGCCGAACGGCAAGCCGGTGAACGACCGGGAGGAGACCGCGGCCCGCCTGCTGCAGTCCTCGCTCGACCACTCCTACGAGCCCGGCATCGACATCGACTGGGACGCCCCGCTCGCCGACGGCCTGTGGGGGGTCTGCCCGCACCGGTCCACGCTCTACGGCACCGAGCTGTGGGAGGGCCTGACCGAGCAGCAGCGGCGCACGCTGACGATCCACGAGGTGTGCAGCGTCGCGCGGATCGGCCTGTGGTTCGAGATGATCCTCATGCAGATGCTGCTGCGCTACGCCTACGACCGCGACCCCCGGCGGGCGCACATCCAGTACGCGCTCACCGAGATCGCCGACGAGTGCCGCCACTCGATCATGTTCGCCAAGATGACCGAGCGCTACGGCGTGCCCGACTACGCCCCGCGCCGGCTCACCCACGAGCTCGGCCGGCTGTTCAAGACCGTCGCCCACGGGCCGGCGATGTTCGCCGGGACGCTGTTCGTCGAGGAGATCCTCGACCAGTTCCAGCGCGAGTCGATGCGTGACGAGACGGTGCAGCCGCTGTCGCGGATGGTGAACCGGATCCACGTCACCGAGGAGGCCCGCCACGTCCGTTACGCCCGCGAGGAGCTGCTGCGGATCATGCCGAAGGTCAACCGCCGGCAGCGCTTCATCGGCCGCTTCCTCACCGCGCGGATCGCGTACGTCGTCGCCCGCAACCTCGTGCACCCCGAGGTCTACCGCAGCGTCGGGATCGACCCGGAGGTCGGCCGCAAGGCCGCGCTGGCGAACCCGCACTGGCGGGAGACCCTGCGCTGGTCGGCGCGCAAGCTCGTGCCGTTCCTGCGCGAGCAGGGGCTGGTCGGCGGGACGAGCGAGGTGCTCTGGCGCCGGGCGCACCTGATCTGATGGCCGATCTCGTCACCTCGGACGGCGTGCGGCTGGCGGTCGAGGTCGCCGGGCCGGCGCGGGCGCCCGTCACGGTCGTGCTCGTGCACGGCTGGACGCTGGACGCGCGCACCTGGGGGCCGGTCGCCGCGGCGCTCGCCGGCGAGGTGCGGGTCGTGCGCTACGACCACCGCGGGCACGGCCGCTCGGACGCGGTGCGTGCCGAGTGCATGACGCTGGAGCGGCTGGCCGACGACCTGGCCGAGGTGGTCGCCGCGGCGGCGCCGGACGGTCCGCTGGTGCTCGCCGGTCACTCCATGGGCGGGATGGCGGTCATGGCCCTGGCCGAGCGGCACCCCGGGCTCCTGGCGCGCCGGGTGGCCGCGGTCGCGCTCGTCGCCACCGCCAGCGGCGGGCTCGCGGCGGCGAACCTGGGCCTGCCGCCGCGGCGCGCGGAGCTCGTGCGCCGGCTGGAGAAGCGGGTGCACGCCTCGCCCCGGTGGCTCGCCCGCGAGCGGCTGGGGGATCCGCGGCTGCTCGGGCCCGCCCTGCGCTGGCTGCTGCTCGGGCCGCGGCCGACCCGCGAGGCGGTGCGCCTCACGACGCTGTCCGTGGCGAGCTGCCGGCCGGCCACGATGGCCGGCTTCCGCCCCACGCTGGACGCCCACGAGCGGGACGCGGCGCTGGCGGCGTTCGCCGGCATCCCGACGGTGGTGCTGGCGGGCGGCCGGGACCGGCTCATCCCCGTGTCGGCCGCACGCCGGATCGCCCGGGCACTGCCGTCCGCGAACCTCACGATCCTGCCCGACACCGGGCACATGATCCCGGTGGAGCGCCCGGCCGCGGTCGCGGGCCGGATCGCCGCCCTCGTCCGTGCCGCGGCGGCCGGGTCACCCACCGCCCGCTGACCGACGGCACTTCCGCGCACACGCGAGCCCGGTCACCGGCGCCGGCGGTGGCAGGCCCGGCCCGCGACCGGACACCCCCTACTCGTGCACCAGCGGGAAGCCCGCGAGGCCGCGCCAGGCCAGGCTCGTCATCAGCGCGACGGCCTCGTCGCGGGGCACGACCTGGTCGGAGTCGAGCCAGTACTGGGCGGTGACCTGGCTGAGCCCGACCAGCCCGACGGCGAGCAGCCGGGCCCTGGCGTCGTCGAGCCCCGCGTCGGCGGTGACGACGGCGGCGACGGTGTCGATGCAGCGCGTCAGCGCCCCGTCGACGACGGCCGCGGCCTCCGGCTCGCCGCGCAGGTCCGACTCGAACACCAGCCGGTAGGCGTGCCCCTCGCCGGCGACGAAGTCGAAGTAGGCGTTCACGGCGGCGGCGACGCGCTCGCGGTTGTCCTGGGTGGCCCCGATGGCCGTCTCGACCCGCTCGACGAGCTCGTCGGCGTACGTGGTGAGCAGGGCGCGGTACAGCTCCATCTTCCCGGGGAAGTGCTGGTACAGCACCGGCTTGCTGACGCCGGCCTTCTCGGCGATGTCGTCCATCGCGGCGGCGTGGTAGCCCTGCGCGGCGAAGACGTCGCGGGCCGCGACGAGCAGCTGGGCTCGGCGCGCGCTGCGGGAGAGCCGCGCTCCCCTCGGCAGCGGCTCCTGCGACGGCACCGCCGCAGGTCGTGCGTCACTCACTGCACCACGCTCCCCTCACCGGCCCCGGCGGTCACCCTACCGGTCGGTACACGCCGGCGGGACGGTCGAGACGGCCGCGGGGCGGGCCCGGGTGTACCGCAGCGGCAGGCCGGCGGCGCCGACGAGGAGCGCACTCAGCGCTGCCGCCGCGCCCGCGGCCAGGGGATCGAGCAGGCCGGCGACGGCGAGCGGGAGGGCCACGACCTGGGGCGCGACCGCGCCGATCAGCGTGACCCGCACCGTGGCGAGCGTGCGCCGGGCGAGGCGCAGCGCCTCGGCTGCCACGGGCAGGTCGGCGCGCAGGAGGGTGACGGCCCTGCCCGCGCCGGGGCCCGGGACGACGCCGAGGTCGGCGGGCGCGCCGCCGGTCACGCCGTCCACCAGCGCGACGACGCGTCCCCGCTCCTGCAGCCTGCGCACGGCGGCGGCCCTGCCGGCCGGGGGCACCTCGGCGACCACGGCGTCCGGACCGATCCCGACCCGTGCGGCGAGGCCCCGTGCGGTGGCCGCGTCGTCGGCGGTGACGAGCACGGGCGCGAGGCCGAGCGACCGCAGCCGCGCCACAACCGCGGCCGCACCGGGCCGGATCGCGTCGGCGACGACGAGCACGGCCCGGGCGTGGCCGTCCCAGGCCACCGGCACCGCGATCCGGCCCGCCGCCCGTGCCGCGTCCGCGGCGGCGGCCAGCGGGGCCGGCAGCACGATGTCGTGCGCGTCGAGCAGCTCGGGCCGCCCGACCAGCACCGCGTGCGCGACGACGGTGTCCCCGCCGGGGCCCGGGACGATCCGGGCGACGATGCCGCGCACCCCGAGCCCGGCGAGCTCGTCGAACTCCGCGACGCCGGGCAGCTCGCCGCAGCGGGCCCGGGCCGCCTCGGCGACGGCGCGCGCGACGGGGTGCTCGGCCGCCTCCGCGATCGCACCGGCCAGCAGCAGGACTTCCTCCTCGTCGACCCCGCCGGCCGGGTGCACCTCGACCAGGCTCGTCCGGCCGGTGGTCAACGTGCCGGCGCGGTCGAGCACGACGGTGTCGACGCGGCCGGCGGCCGGCAGGGCGGCCGGGTCGGCGACGTGCAGGCCGAGCCGCGCCGCGTGCCCGGCGCCGGCGCGCAGCACGGTGACGACGGCCAGGCCCAACGCGCACGGGCAGCCGGCGACCAGCACGGCGACGGCGGCGGCCACGGCGGTGGCGGCGTCGGCGTCGCTGCCGAGCCGGAAGCCGAGCGTGGCCACGGCCAGCGCGAGCACTGCCGGGACGGCCGCCGCCGCGAGGCGCTCGGCGGGGCCGGGAACCCGGCGGACGCCGGCCCCCGCCTCGAGCAGGCGCACGGCGAGCAGGAACGTCGGCAGGCCGGCGGCGAGCGCCAGGTGCAGGTGCCCGCCGCCGGACCGGTGCACGAAGTCCGGTGCGCCGGCCGGGCCGGTCAGCAGCGCGTGCACCGACCAGGCGAACGCGGCCGTGACGGCGGCCGAGACCAGCAGGTCCGCCGTCACCGCACCGCGGCGCAGGCCCGACAGCGCCGCGCGGTGGAACGGCCATGCTCCCCACCCGGCGACGGGCGCGGCCAGCGTCAGGGAGATCCACTGCCAGTTCGGGAACTGCCAGGGCGGCAGCACGGCGAGCGCGACGACCGGCGTCGCCAGCACGGCGCAGGGGAGCAGGCGCTCGCGCAGGCGCCGGGCGGGATCGGGTTCGGCGGCCGGTCGCGGCTGGGATCCGGCTGCGGCGGCCGGGGTGGCGGTGTCGCCGGCGGGCGCGACGGCCACGGCCGGCGCCGTGAGCGTCAACCGGTCTCCCGGGTCGGGACGGTGAACTCGGCGGTGCGCACGACGTCGCCGTGCCGGAAGTCCAGGAACAGCCGGTAGGTGCCCGGCGTCGGCACCTCGACGGTGAACGCGACGGCGGGCCCGCCGCGGTCCGCCGGAGCGGGCGGGGCACCGTCGGGGTGCACGTGCAGGTACGCGAGGTCGGACCTGCGCAGCGCGACCAGGTGGCCGAACGCGCCGAGGTAGGGCTCCAGGTCGGTGACGGGCGCGCTGTCGCGGCTGATCGTCGCGAACACCTGGGACGGGGAACCCGCCACGAGGTCGCCGTCGAGGCGGATCTGGTAGCCGTCGACCTCCCAGACGCGCATCGGCGGCAGCGGGACGGGGGTGAACCCGCCGGGGGCGAACAGGTCGGTGCCGAGCGTGAGCGGCGGGCCGCCGGTGGGGACGAAGTCGGCGTAGACGCGATAGATGCCGGCCGCCGGCAGGGTGAGGGTGGTGCGCCAGACGCCGTCGTCCCCGAGCTGCGGGTGCAGGTGGAAGAACCCCGCGGCGTCGCGACGGATGACCACCAGGTGCATCCGCTGCTCGTGCTCGACGTCGTAGGCGGTCACCGGCGCGCCGTCCGAGCCGGTGATCGTGAAGGCGTACTCGCCGGGCTCGCGCGGGGTGAGCTCGGTGGTGACGGGCACGAACGTGTACCCGGCGGCGGTGGCGGCGAGACCGTCGGACGCGGGGGCGCCGCCGTGCTCGTGCTCCCCGTGCCCGTCCTGCCCGTGCCCGTCTGCGTGGGTGTCCCCCTGCCGCACCGAGGCCCCCGGCGCGGCCGCGGGGCCCGCGGCGGATCCCAACGCCCACGCCCCGACGAAGGCGAGCACGAGCACCAGGCCGTACGCCGCGAGCCGTCCCGCCGTTCCCATCGCCGTCCCTTCGCGCGCCGAGCCCTCGTGGTGCACAACGCGCGAGCGGCGCCGACGTCACCCGGGGCGAGTCGGAGGCCGGGGAGGAAGTGGAGGTGGCGCCGCGAGCACGGGGCACGTCACCCTCGTCGTCGCCGGGAAGATCCCAGCTGATCGTCTTGTTGCATCGACCGATACCGCAGGACACACCGAGCCTGGAAGAACGAGGGAGCCCCACCGATGTCGCTACCGCCGCTCGTCGAGCCGGCCGCCGAGCTCACGAAGGAGGAGGTGGCCCGCTACAGCCGCCACCTGATCATCCCCGACGTGGGCATGACGGGGCAGAAGCGCCTCAAGAACGCGAAGGTCCTCGTCGTCGGTGCCGGCGGGCTCGGCAGCCCGGCGTTGCTGTACCTCGCCGCGGCGGGCGTCGGCACGCTCGGCATCGTCGAGTTCGACGTCGTCGACGAGTCGAACCTGCACCGCCAGGTGATCCACGGGCAGTCCGACATCGACCGGCCCAAGGGCGAGTCGGCACGCGACTCGATCCTCGAGGTCAACCCGTTCGTCGAGGTGCGGCTGCACCCGGTGCGGCTGGACTCGTCGAACGTGCTCGACATCTTCCGCGACTACGACCTGATCCTCGACGGCACCGACAACTTCGCCACCCGCTACCTCGTCAACGACGCCGCGGTGCTGCTGGGCAAGCCGTACGTGTGGGGCTCGATCTTCCGGTTCGAGGGCCAGGCGTCGGTGTTCTGGGAGGACGCGCCGAACGGCCAGGGGCTCAACTACCGCGACCTGTACCCCGAGCCGCCGCCGCCCGGGATGGTCCCGTCGTGCGCCGAGGGCGGCGTGCTGGGGGTGCTGTGCGCGTCGATCGGCTCGATCATGGTGAACGAGGCGATCAAGCTGATCGTCGGCATCGGCGAGCCGCTGCTGGGTCGGCTGATGGTCTACGACGCCCTGGAGATGACCTACCGGACGATCAGGCTGCGCAAGGACCCGAACGCCACCAAGGTCACGGAGCTGATCGACTACGACGCGTTCTGCGGCGTGGTGTCCGACGACGCGCAGGCCGCGGCGGCGGGGCACACCATCACGGCGGTCGAGCTCAAGGAGATGATCGACGCGGGCAAGGACTTCGCGCTGATCGACGTCCGCGAGCCGCACGAGTACGAGATCGTGAACATCCCCGGCGCGACGCTGATCCCGAAGGACCGGATCCTGTCCGGCGAGGCACTCGCGGAGATCCCGCAGGACAAGCCGGTGGTGCTGCACTGCAAGTCCGGCGCCCGCTCCGCGGACGCGCTGGCCGCGCTGCACAAGGCCGGCTTCCGCGACGCCGTGCACGTCGGCGGCGGCGTCCTGGCCTGGGCCAAGCAGGTGGATCCCTCGCTGCCGACCTACTGACCGCACGCCTGCGCGCCCCGCTCCACGAGCTCGGAGCGGGGCGCGGCCGTGTCCCGGCCGTGCCCCTTACGGGCGAACCGGCTCGGTTTCCCCGCAGGAGGACGCGACGGTCGACAAGCTGTGACGCTGAAACGGACAAGGTCACGCCGGTCGGAGCAATGACAGCGTTGCTCCGTTCGCGCTAACGTTCTGCAAGATCAATATTGCCCTGGCGGCCGGTGCCCGCCCGCCGGCGAGGGGAGCGCTGCCCGGGGCGTGTCGGCCCGGTCCCGGGACGAGGGGGTCGGACGTGGACGAGACCAGGCGCTGCGCCCTGACCGGATGCGAGGTGCCGATCGAGTCGGTGCCCGGGCGGCCGGAGCGGCGGTACTGCTCGGCGGCCCACCGCGCAGCGGCCCGGCGGGCCCGGCGCGCGGCCACCGCACCGGTGCCCGCGGCGGCCAGCCTCGGCGACTCCCTGCCCTGGCTGCACGCCGTCCAGTGCGACGGGTCACCGCCCCGGCACGACGCGCCGGGTGGGTCGCCGTCCGGTGGACCCGTGTCCGGTGGTCGCCTGCCGGTCGCGGCGCCCGTCGCGGCAGGGCCCACCGCGCCCGGCGGTCCCGGTGGCCGTGCGCGCAGCGGGTCGTCGTCCCCCCTGGCGGGCCGGCGGCGCGCGCTGGCACTGGTGGGCGCGGCGGGGATCCTGGCCGGTGGCTACGCGGTGGTGGTCGTGCACGACCCGGCGCCGTCGTCACCGCTCCCGGCGCGCTCCGCCCTGCCGGACGCGGACGCGTGGGCCGCGCGGGCCCGGGTGACGCTGGCGTCGCTCTCCGAGCAGCTCGACGTCATCGCCGAGGCCGAGCAGGCGTGGGCCCGCACACCGGAGAGCCGCCGGGCCGGCCGGCCCCCGGCCCAGATCCGCGAGATGCGCGCGCACCGGGCGGAGCTCGAGCGCCAACAGGTCCTGCTGAAGGTGCAGCTGCAGGATTACGGCTCGCTGCCCGAGGTGCGCTCGGAGGTCGTGGCGGCCGAGCGGATGCTGCGCGACGCCGAGCGGGCGCTGGCCGACGCGCCTCCGCTTTCCCAGCGCACTCCCGAGCAGGACGCGACCATCGCCGAGCTGACCGAACGGCGCGACCGGGCGCAGGCCAGGCTCGAGGACAAGCGCGCGGAGCTCGTCTCGCTGGAGCAGGACGTCGCCGGGGCCGCGGCGCGGCCGCTGCCGGAGCCCGCGGAGCGCACCGAGCGGGTCACCGAGCGGGTGTTCGACGTGGTCGACGGGGAGAACCGCCCGGAGCGGCCGCTGGACCCGATCCCGCCGCGGCCGGAGGTCGTCGCCGGCCGGGAGGGGCAGGACGGCAAGCCGCGCGCCGACGTCGACAACAGCGCACCGCCGGACCCGCGCGGTCCGCTGGACCGGAAGCGCGGCCGTGACCGGGACCGGGGCCCGGTCGATGCCGTCGGCGGTGCCGTCGGCGGTGTGCTGGCCGGTGACGGGGAGGCGGACGACGACGGAGCCGACGACCGCGGGATCACGGCCGCCGTGGACGACGGCGGCGGCACCGTCTCGACGGTCGGCGATGCGGCCGGGAGCGTCGCGGACACGGTGGGCGACTCGGCCGGCACCGTAGGCGACGTCGCGGACTCCGCCACCGGCGGCGCCCTGATCGGTGGCGGTCGCCGGTCCGACGAGGGCAAGCCGACGCGGCGCGCGGTGCCCGACCCCGGCCCGCGCGAGGCCGGACCCGCCGTGCCCGCCGGGCCGGTCGCCCCCGTGGCGACACCGGCGGCCCCCGCTGCGCAGCCGCCCGTCCGCCCGCCCGTCGCCCGGCCGCGCACCGTGGCGCCCGCGATGGTGCCCGTGCTCGTGTCCCCGGCCGTCGAGGCCGTGGTGGAGCGGGCGATCGAGCAGGAGGCCGCCGCATCCGGGGGTGTGCCCCGGCACCGCGCGCCCACCCACGCCGAGGTGGAACGGCACGTCGTCGAGAAGATTCAGGCCGGGACGGCGACGCAGGGCTGGTCGCAGCCGGCGTCGTCCGGCGAGATGCCGGAGCTCGCCCATGCCGCCGCGGCGGCCGGGGGACGGAGCAGCGGCGGTTTCCCGGGCTACGGCGGCGCCGCCGGGATGATGGAGGCCGCGGTGGCGTACAGCGGCTCGACGACCACCGCGGACGACACGGACCTCGGCGGCGACGCAGGCTTCGTCCTCGACGACGCGCCGGACGACGACGGCAGGGGCGACCGCCCTTCGGACTCGCGCTTCGAGGACTCGGGTTCGGGCGACTCGGGTTGGGGCGACTCGGGTTGGGGCGACTCGGGTTCGGGCGACTGGGCCTCCGGCGTTCCGGGTTACGACGACTCGGACGACGGCACCGACTAATGGGTTCTGTCGAGGCTGGTTGTGCCAGGCTCGGCGCTGGTAGCGGCCGGTGGGTCAGCACTCCCGCCGACAGAGCTGTTGAGCTCTAGGGTCAGATCGTGCGCCCACGGGTCGTGAGCAGGCTGGACCGCTGATGGGATGACGTGCCCTCACCCGGGCCTGGGTGGGTGAGCACTTGACCATTAGTCCGCGGTGGTCTGCTCCGCGCTGCCGGTGTTGTCTGGACCGGACTGGTGGAGTCGGTGATGGCGCTGTTCGTGGGTGACGATTGGGCCGAGGGGCACCATGACGTGGAGATTCTCGACGCCCAGGGCAAGCGGCTGGCCCGGGCGCGGCTGGTCGAGGGCATGGCCGGGATGACCCGGCTGCACGAGTTGATCGCCGAGCATCTGGGTGACGACGCGGTCGATTCGGAGACGGGGATGCTCGCGGCGGGGCAGGTGGTGGTCGGGATCGAGACCGACCGGGGCCCGTGGGTCGCGGCGCTGCTCGCGGCCGGCTATGAAGTGTTCGCGATCAATCCGATGTCGGTGGCTCGTTACCGCGAGCGGCACTCGACGTCGGGGGCGAAGTCCGACGCCGCCGATGCCCACGTGCTGGCCGAGATCGTCCGACTGGATCGTGATCACCACCGTCCGGTCGCCGGTGACAGTCCCGAGGTGGAGGGGCTGAAGCTGGTCGCGCGCACACATCAGACGTTGATCTGGGACCGGACCCGGCACCTGCTACGTCTGCGGTCGGCGTTGCGGGAGTACTTCCCCGCTGCGCTGGAAGCGATCGCCGCGGCACGGCTGGAGCTGGGGGATCTCGACGCGCTCGAGTTGCTGGACAGGGCCCCGGACCCCGACCGCGCCGCGCGGCTGTCCCGATCGAAGATCACCGGGGTGCTGAAGCGGGCGCGACGACGTGATCCCGAGGCCCGCGCCGAGCAGATCCAGGCGGTGCTCCGCGCGCCGGCGCTGCGCCAACCGGCGGCGATCGAGTCCGCCTACGCCACCATCGTGGGCACCCAGGTCCGGTTGCTGGCCGGGGTGATCGCCCAGATCCCGGCCCTGGAGGAGGTGCTGGGGCAGGGTTTTGGCCAGCACCCGGACGCTGAGCTTTACACCAGCCAACCTGGCCTCGGTTGAGGTGTGTCCGAGTTAATGAACCAGTCGGGCGATGAAATACCCAGCCAGGGACGGGTCGTGATCATCGGTGTTCCTTGGTTGTGGTTCGACGGTAGTTGATCCGTGCTTCGCGGGCGGCGAGGAGCCCGTCGCGGCGGGCTTGGCGGATGCCCTCGCCGCGGCCTTCGTGTTCGTCGTCGGGGGTGACGTAGCCGATGCCGGCGTGCAACCGC
>DATLGI010000088.1:0-46909 GCA_035540535.1 Pseudonocardia sp. | reverse complement strand
GGATAGTCGGCGCCGGGTTCTCGCTGTTCGCCCGGACCGTCTCGACGATCCTGGGCGGGCAGCTGCTGGCCGACGCCTCGGCGTTCGTGCAGGCGTTCGACACGATGTTCGGCGGGTTCCGGGAGCGCGCCGCGAAGACCTACCAGCTGCTGCGCTCGCCGGGCACCGCGTTCGTCGTCGTCGCCGCGCCGGAGCCGGACGCCCTGCGCGAGGCCGCGTACTTCGTCGACCGGCTCGCCGGCGAGCAGATGCCGCTGGCCGGGCTGGTGCTCAACCGCACCCACCCGGTGCTCGCGCCGCTGTCGGCCACCCGGGCCCGCGACGTGGCCGAGGACCTGCGCGGCGCCCCGCTCGCCGCCGCGGTGCTGCGGTTGCACGCGGACCGGGTGGACCTCGCCGTGCGCGAGGAGCGCCTGCTGGCGCGCTTCGCCGGCGCCCATCCGGCAGTGCCGGTGGCCCGGGTGCCGTCGATCTCCGGCGACGTCGCCGACCTCGACGGACTGCGCCGGATCGGTGCGCTGCTCGCGGAGCGGGCGCCCGCCGCCCCGGACACCGACGCCGGCGCCGAGCCGGTCGTCGACGCCGGCCGGCCGCTGCGCCGGGCGTGACGCCGCCGGGCCCGTCGGACCTCGGCGCGGCGCGCGTACCCTGACGGCGAGCCGATCCACCCCAGCGAGGAGAACCGCGTGCGCATCCGGCGCGACCTGGCCCGGCCGCTCGCTATGTTGCTCGGGTTGTGCCTGCTCGCCGGCGTGCTGGCCGCCGGTATGGCGTTCCCGGCCGCCGCGGGGTTCGGGATGCTCTCCAACGACGCGAGCGACAGCGTCACCACGGTCTCGCCGGACTTCGCCGACGGCGCCCTGCCGCTGACCACCACGATCACCGACTCGGCCGGCGAGCCCATCGCGTGGCTGTTCGACCAGAACCGCACCGCGGTCTCCGCCGACGAGATCTCGCCGGCGATGAAGGCGGCGATGGTGGCCGTCGAGGATCGCCGGTTCTACCAGCACCAGGGCGTGGACTGGCAGGGCACGATGCGGGCGCTGGTCACCAACTCGGCCGCGGGTGACGTCGTCCAGGGCGCCTCCACGATCACCCAGCAGTACGTGAAGAACTACGCGCTCTACGTCGAGGCGCAGACGGAGGCCGAGCGGCTCAAGGCCACCGAGCAGACGCCGGCGCGCAAGCTGCGGGAGGCGCGGATCGCGCTGCAGCTGGAGGGCTCCCTGTCCAAGGAGGAGATCCTCGACCGGTACCTGAACATCGTGTTCTTCGGCAACGGCGCGTTCGGCGTGGCCACGGCCGCACAGACGTACTTCGGCACCACGCCCGACCAGCTGACCGTGCCGCAGGCCGCGCTGCTCGCGGGCATGGTGCGCAGCCCGGCGGCGTCGGACCCGGTGAACAACCCGCAGACCGCCCTCGACCGGCGCAACACCGTCATCGGCCTGATGCGCGACCAGCAGATGATCACCGAGGCGCAGGCGGCGGAGGCGATCGCCGCGCCGCTGGGGATCGTCGACCCGCTGCGGACCAGCCCCAACGGCTGCATCGGCGCCGGCGACGCGGGGTTCTTCTGCAAGTACGTCGTCGACTACCTCGCCGAGGCCGGCATCTCCGCCGAGCAGCTCGACCGCGGCGGCTACACCGTCCGGACCACGCTCGACCGCGAGGTCCTGCGGCGGATGAAGGCCTCGCTCGACGCCGAGGTGCCACCGCAGCAGCCCAACGTCGCCAACGTGATGTCGATCGTCGAGCCGGGGCAGGACCGGCACCGGGTGCTCGCGATCGGTTCCAGCCGCACCTTCGGGCTCGACGCGGAGGCGGAGCAGACGAGCTACGGACTGCCCTTCGAGCCGGTGAACCTCGGCGCCGGCTCGGTGTACAAGATCTTCACCGCGGCGACGGCCCTGAGCAAGGGCCTTGGCATCGACTACCAGATGGCGGTCCCGCCGAGCGGGTACGCGTCCCCGGTCTACATCGACGGCGGCGGCCGGCCGCTGCCCGTGCAGAACTCGGGCACCTACCCGCCCCGGATGAGCATGACGGCAGCGCTGGCCCAGTCGCCGAACACCGCGTTCATCAAGCTCATGGAGTTCACCGGCGTCCCCGACGTCGTCGACATGGCGGTGCGGCTGGGGATGCGGTCGCTGGACACGACGCCGTTCGTCGACCCGAACACCGGGCAGCGCACGGACCGGTCCATCGCGCAGGTCACGAAGGACCAGCGGCAGGCGTCGTTCACCCTCGGGGTGAGCCCCACGAGCGTGCTGGAGCTGGCGAACGTCGGCGCCACGCTCGCGAGCTCGGGGATGTGGTGCCCGCCGACGCCGATCGACTCCGTCGTCGACGCGGCGGGCAACCCGGTGCCGGTCACCGAGGCGCCGTGCGAGCAGGTTGTCGAGCCCGGGCTGGCGAACACGCTGCTCACCGCGCTCAGCCAGGACGACGCGCCCGGCGGGACGGCCGCACGGGCCGCCGCCGAGGCCGGCTGGAACCGGCCGATGGCGGGGAAGACCGGGACGACCCAGCAGCACAAGTCGGCGTCCTTCCTCGGCGTGGTGCCGCAGATGTCCGGTGCGGTGATCGTGTTCGACAACGGCCGCTCGCCGCAGCCGCTCTGCGACGGCGCCGGCGCCCCGTTCGCCTGCCGCAGCGGCAACATCTTCGGCGGCAAGACCCCCGCCGAGACCTGGTTCGGCACGATGACCGCGCTGCTCGAGGGACGGCCGGTGGCGCCGCTGCCGCCGACGGACCCGCGGTTCGTGGAGGGCGGCGCGGAGACGCGGGTGCCCGACGTCGTGGGGCGCGGGGAGAACGCCGCCCGCGCCGCGCTCGAGGACGGCGGCTGGTCGGTCTCGGTGAGCACCGTCGACAACCGCGCGCCGCGCGGCACCGTCGTCGGGCAGAACCCGCGTGGCTCGGCGCTGCCGGGGGAGACGATCCTGCTGCAGGTCAGCAGCGGTGAGGTGCCGCCGCCGCCCCCCGCGCCGGGCGAGCAGGAGGACGGCGAGGAGCCACCCGAGGACGGCGACGGACCCCCGGACGGGCCGGTGCCGCCGGACGGGGGCGGCCCGCCGCCCGCCGCCGGCCCGGGGTGAGCGGCACCCGATCGGGCTCGGGACCCCAGCGGCGCGCGCCGGGCGGGCCTACCATCCCGCGCATGCGGGGACGCGACGATCATGCCGTCGACCCCCTCCTCGGGCCCGACGGCACCGGAGGTGTCGCCGGCCCCCTCCCGTGCGCGGACCCACCGGTGCGGGCGCGGCGCGCCACCGGCGCCCGCGGGAGGGGCCCGGCCGGCCGGACGGTGGCGGACCTGGTGGCCGAGCGGAGGTTCCCGGCGAGGGCCGGAGGGGCCGCCGCCGCGCCGCGGCCGCAGAGGCAGCCGCCGCCGGCGCACGCGGCCCGGGCGGGGCCCGCCGGTGGCGGGCCGGCGGTCCCGCCCGACCCGCCGCCGCGCCCGCGGGTCGAGCCCGAGCTCGGCATCCTCGGCCTGTCCCGGCGGGCCCGCAGCCGCGTCGGCTCGCGGTTGTTCGCGCTGTTCTTCGTGCTCGTGTACCTGGTGATCGCGGTCCACTTGGTCGTCTCGCTGGTGAGCGACTGAGCCCGCCGGGGCGACACGCGCGGGTACGGCCGCGCCCGGCGTCGGTGCTCGCGGCTACCCTGGCGCAGGTCCAGACGCCGGGCGCGGTCCCCGCAACCCCCTGGTCCCGAGGAGGTGAGCGGGATAGCGATCGAGGCCGATCCTGCCCGGGGCGAGCCGCCGCAGCTCTCGGCGCCCACGTCCCACCGCGTCCGCAGCGTGTTGGCGATCCCGCCGTTCCGGCGGCTCTGGCTGGTCACCTCGGTCACGGCCACGGGGGACTGGTTGAGCCTGCTCGCGCTGTCGGCGCTGGCCACCCAGCTCACCACGGGTTACCAGGCGCAGAGCTTCGCGCTCGGCGGGGTGGTCGCCACGAAGCTGCTGCCGTCGATCCTGCTGGGCCCACTGGCGGGCGCGCTGGCCGACAAGTTCGACCGGCGCCGCGTGATGGTCGTCTGCGACGTGCTGCGGTTCGGCTTCTTCCTGTCGATCCCGCTGGTGGGGTCGCTGTGGTGGCTGTTCGTGGCGACGTTCCTCATCGAGATGTGCGCGCTGTTCTGGATCCCGGCGAAGGACGCGTCGGTGCCGAACCTGCTGCGTCGCCGCGACCAGGTGGAGACGGCCAACCAGCTCGGGCTGGTGATGACCTACGGCGTCGCGGTGATCACCGCGGCCGGATTGTTCACCCTCATCTCCAGCGCCGGATCGCTGCTGCCGGGCGAGAGCCCGGAGATCTCCACCGCGTACGTCGCCCTGGTCATCAACGGTCTGGGCTACCTGCTGACCGCGATCACCGTGTGGTTCGGCATCCGGGAGATCTCCGGCCGTGCCGCGGAACGCCGGGCGGCCGCCCCAGGGGTGCTCGCGCTGCTGGGCGACGGCGCCAAGTTCGTCGTCGCCACACCGTTGATCCGCGGCCTGGTGATCGGGATCATCGGGGCGTTCGCCGCGGGCGGCACGGTCATCGGCTCGGCGACCCTGTACGCGTCCAGCCTCGGCGGCGGCAACGCGGCCTACGGCGTGCTGTTCGTGGCGGTCTTCGTCGGCCTGGCGGCGGGTATGGGGGCCGCGCCCCGGCTGGCCCGGCGGCTGCCGCACAACCGGCTGTTCGGCGCCGCGATCGTGGCGGCCGGCTCGGCGCTGGTGCTGGTGGCGCTGGCGTGGCACCTGTTCGTCGCGCTGGCGGCCGTCGGACTGGTCGGCGCGTTCGCCGGGATCGCGTTCCTGACCGGCCTGACGATCATCGGCGTGCAGGTCGCCGACGACGTCCGCGGCCGCATCATCGCCTTCGTCCAGTCGATCGTGCGGCTGACGCTGCTCGGGTCGATGGCGCTGGTGCCGCTGATCGTGGGGCTGGTGCGCGCGCGCACCGTCGAGGTCGCGGGGTATCCGTTCCTCATCGACGGCACGCGGATCGTCATGCTCGCCGGCGGGTTCGTCGCGGCCGGGGTGGGGCTGCTCGCCTACCGCCAGATGGACGACCGGCGGGTCGAACCGCTGCTGCCGGACCTGCTCGCGGCGCTGCGCCGCGGCGACCGCCGGCACCGGGCCGGCCTGCTGGTCGCCGTCGAGGGGGCGCCGGCGGAGGAGACGGCCGCGCAGGCGGAGCGGCTGGTGGCGGCGCTGCGGGCGGCCGGTCACGACGCGGTGCTGGCCGGTGGGGTGGACAGCCGGGTCGGCGCGGGATCCGCCGGTGGCGCAGCCGTGCCCTTCGGCGGGGACGGCGACGGACCGTGGGCCGGGTTCGCGGGGCCGCGGGCGCAGGCGCTGGCCGCCGCGGCGGTGCGGGCGGACCTCGTCGAGCGGGTGGTGCGGCCGGCGCTGGCCGCCGGGAGCGTGGTCGTCGTCGACCGGTTCCTCGCCAGCCCGCTCGTCCAGTTCGGGGTGGCCGCGGACCGCGTCGACGCCGCCCCGGACCACGGCGAGCTGGAGAGCCTCGCGGCGTGGGCGACCGGGCGGCTGCGCGCGGACGTGTCGGTGCTGCTGGACCGCGCGCCTGCCGCCGAGCCGGGCGGGCCGGAGCCGTCGGTGGCCGGCGAGGAGCACGTGCGGGTGCAGCGGCTGCTCACCCGGATGGCGGCGGCCGAGCCGGCCCGCTACGTGGTCGTCGACGCCGAGGGGTCGCCGGAGGACGTCGCGCGCCGGGTGCTGGAGGGCGTGCTGCCGCTGTTGCCCGCGCCGGCGTCCGGTCCTGCCACGAACGGGCAGGTGACGGGCGCGGGCACGGCCGAGGTGAGCCGGTGAGCAGCGTCTGGGACGAGGTGGTCGGGCAGCCGGCGGCGGTGGCTGAGCTCGGGGCCGCCGTGGCCGATCCCGCCGCGATGACCCACGCCTGGTTGTTCACCGGCCCGCCCGGGTCGGGGCGTTCGGTGGCGGCACGGGCGTTCGCCGCGGCGCTGCAGTGCGCGGATCAGGGCTGCGGGCGGTGCGCGGCGTGTCGCACCGTCATGGTCGGTACCCACGCCGACGTGCGGGAGGTGGTGCCGGAGGGGCTGTCCATCTCGGTGGCCGAGATGCGGGCGCTGGTGCAGCTCGCGGCCCGGCGCCCGGCCACCGGCCGGTACCAGATCCTCGTCGTCACCGACGCGGACCGGCTCACCGAGGGCGCGGCGAACGCCCTGCTCAAGGCCGTCGAGGAGCCGCCCGAGCGCACGGTGTTCCTGCTCTGCGCGCCGTCCGACCACCCCGACGATGTGCGCGTCACCATCCGCTCGCGCTGCCGCGTGGTGCCGCTGCGGGTCCCGGCGCCGGCCGCGGTCGCCGAGGTGCTGGCGCGGCGCGACGGTGTCGACGCCGACACCGCGCGCTGGGCCGCGTCGGTGTGCGGCGGGCACGTGGGCCGAGCCCGCCGGCTCGCCAGGGACCCGGAGGCCCGGGCCCGGCGCGAGGCCGCGCTGGCGCTGCCGCTGCGGACCCGGGACATCGGTGACGCGTTCGCGCACGCCGCCACGCTCGTCCGCTCGGCGAAGGCGGAGGCCACGGAGATCAGCGAGACCCGCGACGTCGCGGAGCGGGAGGAGCTGGGGGTGGCGATGGGCGCGGGCGGCACCGGCAAGGGCGTCGCGGCCGCCGCCCGCGGCGCGAAGGCCGCGGAGCGCGAGCTGGAGAAGCGCCAGCGCTCCCGCAGCACCCGCAACGTGCGCGACGCCATCGACCGTGCGCTCGTCGACATGGCGGGTTTCCTGCGCGACGTCCTCGTCGCCGGGTCGGGCGCCGCGGTGGCGCCGGCCAACCCCGACCGCGTCGACGACGTCCGCAGCGCCTCCGCCGCCTGGACCCCCGAGTCGACGTTGCGCCGCCTGGAGGCCGTGCTGGCCTGTCGCGCCGCACTGGAGCAGAACGTGAAGCCGGAGATCGCCGTCGAGGCGATGATGGTTGCGCTGTATCAAGGCTGAGGTCGGCCCGTGCCATCCGACCGAGTACCAGGGGGAGTCGGCGGTCTGCACCCAGGTTCCGGCGCGGGCGGGCGGAGCGCCGCCGAGGCCCACCGGGGTCGCAGGCGTCCCGCGGTGGGTGGTTAGACTTGTGCCTGCACTTCGCCGCCTTAGCTCAGTCGGTTAGAGCGACGCACTCGTAATGCGTAGGTCTGGGGTTCGACTCCCCAAGGCGGCTCCATTTCTGCAGGTCAGCGACGTTTAGCCCGAGGTTCGTGGCCTGATCCGGTGGCCGTGGCCTCTGCGGGCGAGGTCTCCCCTGGGCAGGATTCAACGCCGTGGCCTCCCGGTGGCAGTGCCCGATGGTGGGACCTTCTGAGCACCGAGTCGGCAGGCGTTCGGTGAGCGACGCATCCTGGGGCTGGACGCTCGGGTTGTTCGCGACATCGTGGGCTGGCACTGCCAGTGGTCTCCATCGCGCGGTACCGGACCGCAGCGATTCGGCTGTGCGCTCGCCCTGAGGTTCGTAGTACGATGCACTACGATGGTCCGCCGTGCGGGAGATCCGATGGACCGAGCGGAGCGAGGAGCACATCGCTCGGCATGCCGTCTCGCCGGACGAGGTCGAGCATGTCGTGTTCTCTCGGCCCAGGCTGGTGGCGGTTGGACGAGGCGACACAACTTGATCTTCGGCAGTACCGACGCCGGCCGGCTCCTGATGGTTGCACTGGCCGAGTCAGAAGACGGGCGGTGGTTTGTCGTGACGGCAAGGGACATGACAGACCCGGAGCGGCGGGCTTTCGCGAAGCGTGCTCGGTGAGAGGAAACGCCGAATCCGAAGGAGGTGGAGGTCGTGGGCGACCGGAAGCTGAATGAGCTGCGGGAACATTTCGACAGTACCGATTTCGCGGAAGTCATCGACTCGGCGACGTGGGAGTCCGAAGTTGATGTCGATCCGATGATCGTGACATCGGTCCGATTGCCGAAGTCGCTCCTGGGCTGGATACGCGAGCAGGCGGCTGCCGAGCAGCTCAAACCGACCGCGCTCATCCGTCGATGGATTGAGGACCGGCGTCGCGCCTCATCCGGGGAAGGGGTCACTGCCGACGAGCGCGTGGCGCAACTGGCCGACCGGGTCTCCCGACTGGAGGCATTTGCCATACGTATCGTCGCGGCCGAGCCTGGAACCGGTGACACTGGCGGCATATCCGATCTGCTCATGGCACTCAGGGCAAGTGTCGAGGCGGCAAGGACGGACGCTCCGCAAAATCCGGGTCAGGAGCGCCGGGGTGCCTGAATCGGATCATCGCGCGTCGAGGGCCGCTGGATGTTCGCCGTCGGCGCCGACCAGCGACCCGCGCAGCCGCGACACGTAGGCCGCCAGCGGGCCCGGTACGGCGGCCGATCGCCACACCCGGTCGATGAGCCGCTCGGCCGGGACCGGCCGGCCCACGTCGACGAGCAACGCGCCGAGGACGCCGCGCCGCCGCGCGTGGCCGGTGTCGAGCAGGCGCCCGTCGAGGCGATGCTCGACGTCGCCGAGCAGCCGGAACTCCACAACCCATCCGCACCCCACCGCCGGTATACGGCGTCATGCGGGACCAGAGGGTGACGTGATGCCGCGACGCGGCCGAGGGGTCACGCCGCCCCGGCGACGGACAGCCGACCGCGGAGGTCCCCGGCATGCCCCGCCGTGCGGTCCTGCCGGTCGTCGAGCGCGGCACGGCCGGCCTCGGTGAGCAGCGCCGCGGTCGGCGATCCGCGGTCACCGGTGGTGGCGCGGGCCAGCAGGCCGGCCGCGAGGAGGGCGTGCGCTCGGGGCTGGTCGCAGAACCACCGGCCGTCGACGCGCAGGTCCGGCACCCCCGCGGGCGCGATGTCGCAGCGTCCGGCGGCGACCGCACGCAGCAGCGCCCGATCGCGCTTCGAGAGGATCACGGCGGACATGGCTCCGCCTGTCCTGCCGGCCTGGCGGTGCGCCGGAGGCGTGCCCTGAGGCGGGCGGCGAGCAGGTGCGCGCGTCGCGCCGACCGGGTCGGACCGTCGCATCCGGCGACGGCCGCGACAGCCCGATGGCGCTCGGCGGCCCGACGCAGATCGCCGCGGTGCAGCCGGGCGAGCTCCTCGCTGAGGACGGGATGCATGGTGCTTCTCCTTCTTGGGGTCCGGGGCGGGCGCGCGAGCTCGTCCTCCTCCTGGAACGACGGTGCGTCGGGCTGCTTGCACGTCGATGTCTGGTGGCTCGCCTACCGCTGCCGGCGCGACGACAGGACGCGCTCGGGACCGCCGTCAGCCGCCGAGGTCAGCGAGGATGTCCTCGGTCGTGATCGTCCAGTCGGATGCGCCGCCGGCTCCGCCGAGCACGGCGACCAGGACCAGGCCGTCGTCGTCGCGGCGGGAGAGGACGACCGGGAACACGGTCCGGAACAGGCCGAGCGCGGCCCCGTTCTCGGGGAGCACCCGAGCGACCAGCCGCCGCACACCGAGCTGCCGAGCGCGCTCGGCCAAGCCCGTCACCAACCGGGTCCCGACGCCGCCGCGCTGCCACGCGTCGACAACCGCGACCGCGATCTCGGCCTCGTCCGGGCGCTGCCGATCGCGGACGAGGTGCGCGACCCCGACCGGTGTGGCGGAGCCGGCCTCGGCGACCAGCGCCAGCCGAGCGACCCCGTCGAGGTCCAGCAGGCTTCGGCGCATCCCTGGGGTCAGCGCGGGGATCGGGGTGTGGAAGCGCAGGTACCGGCTGCGCGACGACAGGCCGGCCATGATCGCGTCGAGCAGGTCCCCGTCCTCACGTCGCAGAGTCCGCACGACGATTCCCCGGGCAGCGGTGTCTCGCTGCTGGGCGGTCGCGGCACGCCGAGCGGTGCGTCGCCGGCGTCTTCGCTCGCGGCCGCCGGTCGACCTACCGGAGGTCCTCGTTTCCGCGGCCATCGCGTCCTCCCTGGTGCCGGGATCCGTTCGGCCGACTCTGCGTGGCGAGAGATCGGTGTCGCTGAACGGGTCGTGAAATGTGCTGATCGGAGCCCAGACGGCGCTCAGCGATGGGTGCGATCTCCTTACCTTTTTCGTCCCGCGCGCAGGGCGGCTCGACGTCGACCCGACGGGCCGTACGTGGCCGACCGCGGCATCGCGCCCACGGCCTGCCGCAGGGACGTCGACACTGCGCGCCTTCACCGCCCGCGCAGGACGGTGGCTCGGCGTGCGCCACGCCGTCGCCCTCGAACGCATCCGGCTCCAGGGCGTCTGACACCAGGGGAAGCCGCGCCGTATGGAAGTGCTCGACCGCTGGACATGGCCCACCTGTCGGGCGGGTCAGGAACAGACCTGACCGGCGGATTTCACGACCGTTGAAACTCCGCCGATGCCGCACCGGTCAAGGTGCGGGGCGCCATACCGCGAGCTCGGAGTACGGCACGACCCGCGACACCGACCGGAAGCACCTGCCGCTCACGGAAGACCAAGAGGAGACGATCATGACCGATCACGCCCGCACCGTTGCCACCGCCGTAGACCTGCTCAACGCAGGCGACGTGGACGGCTACATCACCACTCTGTACGCCGAGGCCGCCGTCTTCCACGGCTTTCCGCCGCAAGTGCCGCCCCACCGCGACGGGATCGCCGGGTTCTTCCGTGCCCTGCGCGCGGGCGTGCCGGACGCCCACATCGGTGCCGAGGACATCGTCGCCGACGGGGACCGGGTCGCGGTCCGGTTCACCCTGTCCGGAACGCACACCGGGGAACTGCTCGGCGCGCCTGGTACCGGCAGGCGCATCGAGGTCGAGGGAATAACGATCCTTCGCTTCCGCAGGGACCGGGTGGTCGAGCGGTGGAACCGGCTCGACGACGTCGCGCTGCTCACTCAGATCGGCGTGCTGCCCGTCCCGGCCGACGCCTGAAACGCCTGAATCGAGCCGGCAGCGCGTTCTTGCCGGCACCCCTGCACTCGACCTCTGCGCCCGCTCGCGCGGTGAGCTCAGCGCGCCGCCGCGCTGGCAACGACCGGGGCGAACTGCCCAGGCCATGACCGCGGCCGCTGGCGACGCTGCGCCCGTCTCTACGCAGCGGTTCGGGAACGAGCCGCCGAGGGCACCCGACCGCTTCTTCCGGAGGTACCGCCATGATCAAGCCGACGCCACCCCAACCCGTGCAACCACAACCGACGCGACCCCAACCCATGCGACCCCGACCCGTGCGACCCCAACCGACCCGACCGGAACCGACACGACCACGACCGGCGGCCGCCATGTCGCGAGGCGTGCGCAGTGCCGCCCTCGTCGCCGCGCTCGCGGTCGCCGGCCTCGGGGGTTGGAAATCGGGAAGTAGCGGCCGCCGCCGTTCCACGCGAGTGCTTCGTGGGCGCATCGCCGGCTGAGCGTGTCGGCACCGATGTACGGCGGCTTCGCGTTCCAGCAGGGGCCCGCAGCCGGACCCCTGTCGGCGCACGCGCTGCTGTCGCCCGCGCAGGTGCATCAGCTCCAGCATCGGGGTGCATCGCATCGAGGCCCTCGGACACGGGATACTTCCCTCGGAACGGCTTCGTCACCGGTGGTGGAGGAACTCGGCCACCGCGGGGGCGAGGTCCTAGTCGGGCACGCCGTGCCAGTGCCCGGGCAGGCTGCGGTGCCGGGCGTCGGGCAGGAGAGCGGCCGCCGCGGCTGCGGCCCCATGATGTCGTCGGAGCTGCCGTGGCTGTCCAGGACGAGCGTCGGTGGCGACACGGCCGCGAGGACGCTGCCGTCGATCGCGTCGGAGATCATGCAGTCGTAGACGAGGGTGTGCGCGACGGCGTCCAGCGCTGGGCGCATCGGTTCCATCTGCGCGAGGACCTCGGGTGGGACTCCGATCCCGGTGAGGAACCGGTGCACGGCCTCGGAGCGATGACCGTCGGCGATCAGTGCGGCGATCTCGGTGGTGAAGGCGGCGTCGGCCGGGTCGTCGGTCCCGAGCGGTGGCTCCATCAGCACCCAGCTCGTCGATCTTGAGCCCGGCCGCGGCGGCGTGCGCCGGGCGGCAGATCACCACCTTCCCCCCGAGCGTTCCGCGGAACGCGTGGCACGGCGTGGTGAGGTCGCTGTGGGTCCACGCGATCCGCTCGGCGATCACCGTTGCGGTTCCCGGTGACGAGGCACTCCGACGACGCCACCTCGTCCACCGGCTGACGCGCGATGCTCGCTCCGGCCCCGATGAGGCCGACGGAGGTGAGAAGTACAGGGCGGTGAGCAGGCCGAGCAGGCGCGCGCGGAGGGTGTGCTCGGTGCCGTCGAGCAGTTCGAGTGCCTGCTCGGCCAGTGCGATCAGGGTGGCGACCTCGGGTCCGGCGCTGCCACCGCGGCCTTCGGCGACGAGCGCCGCCTCGGCCAGCAGGTCTGCTCGTCCAGCGAACCGCGCTGCCTCGGCGGCTTCGACGCAGCGCGCCACCGCTCGCTGGATGTCGTCGCAGTGCAACCGGCAGCGAGCGGAACCCAGCAGACGGCGATACCGGACCGCACCGTCGGCGAGTGGGCCGCTCAGCGCGACCGCCCGGTCGTAGAGGCGGCCCGCCTCCTCCCACGCCAGCATCCGCTCAGCGGCCTCGGCGGCTCGCTCGTTCCAGTCGGCCGCGACCTGCTCCTCACCCAGCACGGCCGCCTCGTCCCAGTGCCGGGCCAGATCGGACAGCTGATCGTCACCCGTCCCCTCGTACGCCGCGAGCGCCTCGGCGACGCTCCGGTGCACCAGCGCCAGGGTCGGCCGGTCGATCCCGGCTTCGACGGCGTCGCGGACCAGGACGTGCACGAACCGGAACCGTCCGGGCAGGGCCGCCGGCTGCACCAGTCCGGCCGAGAGCGCCTCGTCCAGCTGCGCGAGCACCTCCAGCGCAGGGCGTTCCAGGGCCGTCGCCACAACGCCTGCCGCGAAGTCGCCGGAGGTCGACCAGGTTGCGGGCGGCCACGGCCGGGCCACGGTCGCTTCCGGCGGCATCCCTCGCGCCTGCTCTTCGAAGGCGGCTTCGCCGACGGCGGCGACCGCGACGTCCTGCGGATGTACCGCGAGCTCACGAGCCCGGCGCTGCTCGTACGCTGCACCCGATCAGGTGCTCCGTCAGTCCTCGACCTGGAACTCGACGCGCTGGCGGCGACCAACGCTCGCATCGACGTGGTCCGGCTGCCCGTCACGCACCTCGCGCCCGCGTGGGACGCGCTCGATGACGTCGTCGCCGTCATCCGACCGTTCCTGGCCCAGCCACTCGATCCGCGCCCTCGACCGCTGCGCAGGAGTTGACGGCCGACCCGACCGCGCCGGCACCTGTGCCTCCGCCTCGTACGGTGGTGCAAGCCCGACGGGCCGGGGATCTCCTGGGCGGCTGCTGGCGGATCGTCGGCTGTCGTGCCGCGGCGGCTCCCGGCATCATGGGCGACGTGGCCCCGATCGCGGACCCGGACGAGCGTGTCCGCATCGAGTTGCTCGGTGACTTCCGCGTCGTCGTCCGCGACCGCGAGGTGCGCGGGGACGCCTGGCCGGGGCGCCGCGCGGCCGAGCTCGTGCAGCTGCTCGCACTCGCCGCGCACCGGCGCCTGCAGCGCGACCAGGTGATCGAGGCGCTCTGGCCGCACCTCACCCCGCAGGCCGGGGCCGCGAACCTGCGCAAGGCCGCGTACCAGGCCCGGCAGGCCCTCGGCCGGCAGGACGCCGTCGTCCTCGGGGGCGGCCGGGTCGTCCTGCTCAGCTCCGCCGAGATAGACGTCGAGCGCTTCTACCGGCTCGCGGAGGCGGCGCTGCGCACGCGGGACCCCGCCGCGGCCGCGGAGGCCGCGCAGGCGTGCACGGGGGTGCTACTGCCCGACGCCCGGTACGAGGAGTGGGTGCAGGCCGAACGCGAGCGGGTGCGGGCGTTGCACGTGAAGGTACTGCGGCTCGCGGGGCGGTGGCGGCGGCTCGTGGAGATCGAGCCTGCCGATGAGCCGGCCCACCAGGAGCTGATGCTTGCCGCGTTGCGCGAGGGCAACCGGCACGCCGCCATCCGGTGGTACGGGCGGCTGCGCACGAGCCTGGAACGCGACCTCGGCCTCGCCCCCGGCCGCCGCAGCCGCGCGCTGTACGAGGAGTGTGTCGCGGGGCTGGGCCCGGCCGCCACGGCGTTCGTCGGGCGTCAGGTCGAGCTGGCCCACGCCGCCCTCGCGCTGCGCGGGGCGGAGCCGGGAGCGCTCGTCGTCCGCGGACCGGCCGGCATCGGCAAGTCCGCGTTGTGCGGCCAGCTCGTCGCGCTGGCCGCCGAGTCCGGGCGGCTCGTGGTGAGCGTCACCGCTGCATCCGGGGACCGCCCGTACGCCCCGCTCGCCGCCGCCGTCGAGGACCTGCTCCGCCGCGACCGCAGCCCGCTCGACGCCGTCCCCGGCGCCACCCGCTCCGTGCTCGCCGGACTGACCCCGCTGGCCCGACCTGCGCGGCCGCCCGAGCAGGGCCTGAACCGGCACATGGTGATCGGCGCCGTCCACCGGATGCTCATGGCCGCCGCGCCGGCCGCGGGAGCCCTGCTCGTCGTCGACGACGCCCACCTCGCCGACGACGCCACGACCGAGACGTGCGCCCAGCTTGCCCGCACCCGCGGGCGCCGACCGCTGCTGGTCGCGCTCGCCTACCGGTCCGAGTCGGCTCGCGCCGCGCTGACGCAGGGCGTCGCGGGCCTCGAGCGGGCCGGCCGGAGCGTCGTCATCGATCTCGGTCCGATGGTGCGCGAGGACGTCGAGGCACTGGTGACGGCCGGTGCGCCGCAGCGCCTCAGCGACCAGGCCATCGGCCGGATCGTCGAGACCGCGCACGGCAACCCGTTCTTCGCGCTGGAACTGGCCCGCGCCGCCGGTGCCGGTGACACGCTGGCCGTGCCGCGGTCGGTGTGGGAGACGGTGACGGCGCGGTTCCTCGACCTCGACGACGCCACGGCCGCCATGCTGCGCCGCCTCGCCGTGGTCGGTGGCGACCTCGACCCCGGCGGCGTGCTGGCCCTGACCGGCCTGGCCGAGTCCGACGCGTTCGCGCTGCTCGACGCCGGTCTGGAGGCCGGCGCGCTCGTCGTCGCCGAGGGCCGCTACCGCTTCCGGCACGATCTGGTGCGACGGGCGCTGGCCGAGCAGGTGGCCCCGCACCACCGGGTCGCGATGCACCGCGACACGGCGCGCCGGCTGGCGAGCGCAGGCGCCGAACCGGCGCTGGTCGCCCGGCACTGGCTCGACGGCGGCCGGCCCGACGAGGCCGTCGGTTGGCTGCTCGACGCCGCCCGCCGCGCCGCCCGGCTCGGCGCGTTCGCTGACGCCCTGCGCGATCTCGACACGCTGCTGGAGCACGAGCCCCGCAGCGCGGACGCGCTGTGCCTGCGCGCCGAGGCCCTCGACGCGCTCGGCGACATGCGCGCTCCCGCTGCGTACGGCCTGGCGGCCGAGGTCGCCGGGGAGCCGGCCGCCCAGGAGATCCGGTCCAAGCAGGCCCTCGCCCAGATCAAACGGGGCGACCCGCCCGGCGGGCTGCGCACGTTGCAGGGACTGGCGCCCGTGACCGTCGAGGGACGGCTCGCGCACGCACTCGCCTGGGCCGGCGCCGCGGTGCTGTTCGCCGATCCCGAGACGGGCACCGCCAAGGCCGCCGAGAGCCGTCGGCTGGCGCTGGAGTCCGGCGACGCACCCTCGCTCGTCATCGCCTCGTGGGCCCAGGCCGCCGCCGCGCACGCCCGTGGGGACCTGCGCGCGAGCGTCCTCGCCGACCTGTTCGAGACCGCGGCCCTGCCCGAACTCGCCACCAGCGTCTTCGACGGGCACCTGTGCATCAACCAGCGTCTGCTCTACGGCGCGCGCCCCTACGCCGACGTCATCGCGTTCGCCGACGCCTTCGCCGCAGAGGCCGAGCGGCTCGGAGCGGCGCGCGGGCGCGCGTACGCGGTGACGCTGCGCGGCGAGGCGCTTCTGCTCTCGGGCCGGCTGGACGAGGCGGAGGCAGACCTGGGCGAGGCCATCCGGCTGAGCCGGGCGAGCGGCGGCGCCGTCGGGGAGTCCCTGGCGCTGCAGCGGCTGGCCGAGGCCGCGCTGTACCGGGGCGACCACCGGGCGGCCGACGCGCTGCTCGACGAGTCGCTGGCCGTCGCCCGCGAGTCCGACGTCGGCTTCCACCTGCTCGACCGCATCTACGGCACCCGCATCGGCGCCGCCGCGGACCCGGACGCCGCGCTGGCCGCCCTCGATGACGCCGAGAACTCCGTCCGCGGCCCACTGGAGACCTGCCCCGGCTGCCGGATCACCCTCGTCGTCCCGGGTGCCATCGCTGCCGCTCGCGCCGGGGACCTCGATCGGGCGGCCGAGTACGAGACGACCGTGGAATGGCTGGCCGACGTGGTGATGCGGCTACCGGCCTGGGACGCGGCGCTGCAGGAGGTCCGGGGCCACCGGGCGCAGGCGGCCGGCGAACCGGCGGCATCGCACTTCGCCGCGGCGGCCACGAAGTTCCGCACGGCGGGCCAGCCGCTCGACGAGCAACGCTGCATCGCCCTGGCCGACCGATCGCGCTCTTGATCAGGAATGTTCCAGGAACGCTGGACTGACAACCTCCGGTGCGTACCTCCATTGCCGTACCACCCGAAGGAGCAGCCGTGCAGACCCTCACTCCCGACACCGTCCCCGTCGTCATCAAGGACGACAACGTCGAGGTCCGCCTGACCCGGGTCGGGGAGATGACAGTCTCGTTCATCCGCCTCGCCGAGGGCACCGACCTCGGGCCCGCCCTCGTCGGCCTCGAGGGCGACTCCTGCCCCTGCCCGCACTGGGGCTACATGCTGGAAGGCCGCCTGCTCATGCGCGTGCCCGGCGGCGACCGCACCTACGAGGCGGGGGAGGCCTTCTACTGGGCGCCCGGACACGCACCGTTCGCACTCACCGACTGCGCCTATGTCGACTTCTCACCGACCGCGGAGTTCGACGCGGTGATCACCCACCTGACCGGGGCCTGAAGTCGCTTTCCACTGACTTCGTCGCCCAGGTAGCGGCGTGCCCGGTCGGGTTGACGGACGCGCGGCGGCTCGGCAGACTCGGGCCTCCTGGTTGAGTCCGGCCCTCCGGCACCTGCCAAGGCCCTGACCGCATCCAGGAGGTGCCGTGCCGAACCTGGTGTTCCCACTCGACTCGTCGAAGTCCTTCACCGAGCAGCAGCTCATCGGCCACAACCGGTGGCACCCCGACATTCCCGCTCAGGTGCACGTCCGGCCCGGCGAAGTGTTCCGGGTCGACTGCCGCGAGTGGTTCGACGGCGCCATCCACAACGACGACTCCGCCGAGGACATCCTGCACGCCCCGCTGCCGAGCGTGCACGTGCTCAGTGGGCCGATCGCGGTGGAAGGTGCGCAGCCGGGCGACCTCCTGATCGTCGACATCCTCGACGTCGGGCCGATCCCGCAGGAGGACGCGGGCCCGTTGGCGGGTCAGGGCTGGGGCTACACCGGGGTCTTCGCGACGCAGAACGGCGGCGGCTTCCTCACCGAGCAGTTCCCGGACGCCTACAAGGTCATCTGGGACTTCCGGGGCGGCACCGCGACGTCGCGGCACGTGCCCGGGGTGTCGTTCACCGGTATCGTCCACCCGGGACTGATGGGGACGGCGCCGTCGGCCGAGCTGCTCGCCAGGTGGAACGCCCGCGAGCAGGCGCTGATCGATACCGACCCGAACCGCGTCCCGCCGCTGGCCCTTCCGCCCAACCCGGACTCCGCGATCCTGGGCAGCCTGACGGGTGTCGAGTTCGAGCGGGTCGCGGACGAGGCCGCGCGAACCGCGCCGCCCCGGGAGAACGGCGGCAACCAGGACATCAAGAACCTGACCAAGGGTACGCGGGTGTTCTACCCGGTGTTCGTCGACGGTGCGAACCTGTCGATGGGCGATCTGCACTTCTCGCAGGGCGACGGCGAGATCACGTTCTGCGGTGCGATCGAGATGGGCGGGTTCCTGGACCTGCACGTCGATCTCATCAAGGGCGGAATGGAGACCTATGGCGTCTCCGAGAACGCGATCTTCATGCCCGGGAACGTCGATCCGCAGTACAGCCAGTGGCTCGCGTTCTCCGGGACCTCCGTGACGCTCGGCGGCGAGCAGCGCTATCTGGACTCGCACCTGTCCTATCAACGGGCCTGCCTGCACGCGATCGACTATCTGCAGAAGTTCGGCTACAGCGACATTCAGGCGTACATGATCCTCGGAGCCGCGCCGATCGAGGGTCGGCTGTCCGGCGTGGTGGACATCCCGAACTCGTGCTCGACGGTCTACCTGCCGACGGCGATCTTCGACTTCGACGTCCGGCCGGGCAAGGGCGGCCCGCACCAGATCGACGCCGGTCAGGGTGTCCCCCGGGCGAGCTTCTGATCAGTAGCGCCCGAAGCCTTCGGCGAGCAGTGGTCCCGGCATCTCAGAGCTGCTCGACCGCCGGCTCGACGTAGCCGGTGCGCGTGGTGCGCCACCTGCGCTGTCTGGTCGCTGCACCACCACCGCGTTCCGCCGCGATCCGGGATGGACCGCTCGCCGCAGCGAGACCGCCACCTGCCGGGATTGTGCAGAAAGTTCCGGCCACCTGGCGGGCGGTCGTACTTAGGTACTCCTTGCCGTCGGTCCCCGTGGCCCGGCGCGGAGTCGGTCGAGAGGTCGGATGCACGCAGGTGCAGCGCGTACGCGCCCGCCCGCCTCTCCGCCGGCCCTGGTCGGTGCGGCGGTCGTCACCGTGGTGGCCGCGATCGGTCTCGACATCGCGGCCGGGCGGGGCCTGCGGCACGTCGTGCTGCTCGGCCTGGTCGCCCTCGTCGTCGCAGTGGTGCGGGTTCGGCTGATGGGCCGCCACCGCGGGCTGGTCGGCGTGCTCAGTGGAGCAATCGTGCTGCAGCCGGCGTTCGCCGTGGTCGCCCAGTTGTCGCGTGCGTCCGCGCGGGACGAGGCGGTCGGGCCGGTCCCGGGACTGGACCGGATGGAGGCAGGGCTGCTCACGCTCGCGGTGCACCTGGTGCTCACGGTGCTGATCGCGTGGGCCGTCGGGAACAGCGATCGCCTGTTCGGGCTGCTCGGCCGATGGATCCGACGTCTCGTCCGGGCGGTGTCACCCGTCGGGGAGGCCGGGGCCTGCGCGATCTCGCGCCGGCCCCGTCCCGTCGTCGTGCACGCCGTCGGTTGCTGGGCCGGCGGCGTCGCCGAGCGCGGCCCACCGCGCACCGCGACCGTGTGAGGGCGGGCTGACGAGCGCCCGCATCCTCGCCGCTCATCCGCCCGCCCCCCGGCGGCTGCCAGCGAGGTCCACCCGGCCGGCGACCGCAGCGGTGGATGACGCCTGCTCCCTGCCCGGCCGTTCCGGAACCCCGCGAGGACGCATTGAGTATCGCTCCCCCACCGGCATGCGCCGGTGACGCACGGGCCCGCTCCGCGGGCCGAAGCCGCCCGATCGGGCTCACCTTCGTCACCAACTACGTCGGGGTGGGCGGCGCCGAGACCTGGCTGCTGAACCTCTTCCGGCACCTCGACCCGGCCGTCGTGCGGCCACGGGTGATCTGCTTCAAGGAGCCGGGGCCGCTCGGCGCCGAGTTCGCCGAGGCCGGGATTCCGGTCGACGTACTCGGCCGCGGCGGGCGACACGACCCGTCGACGCCATGGCGGCTGTGGCGCAGCCTGCGCGCCTCGGGCACGGACGTGGTCCTGGTCCACCACCTGCACGAAGCCCCGCTGTTCATCAGCCGGCTGGTGGCCAGGGCGACCGGTCGGCGCAGCATCGTCAGCCCGCACGGGATGGACACCGTGCCGGTGGCCGGGCGGCGCTGCCTGCCTCGGCACGACGTGGCGACGCTGTTCCTCTCCGACGCGATCCTCTGGCTCGCGCCCAGCCAGGCCCGCTACTTCCGCGAGCACGAGGGCGTCGGCCGGCACTGGTGGAGCCGCACCCGCGAGGTGATCGTGCCCAACGGGATACCGATGCCCCCAGCCCCCGACGCCGCGGCGCGTGCCGCCGCGCGCTCCGCCCTCGGGCTCGCCGACGACGACGTCGCGGTGGGCGTGCTCGCCCGGCTGGCGCCGGTGAAGGCGCACGAGGTACTGCTGGAGGCGCTCGCCGGGCTCGCTCCGATGCGGCCGCGGCTCCGGCTGGTGTGCATCGGCGGCGGGGAGCGCGAACAGGAGCTGCGGATGCGGGCCGCGGAGCTCGGTGTCGCCGGGCGAGTGCGGTGGCTGGGTCTGCGACGTGACGTCCCCCGGCTGCTGCCCGGCCTCGACGTCGGCGCGCTCTCCTCGCGCTTCGAGTGCGCGCCGCTGTCACTGGTGGAACTCATGGCGGCCGCCGTCCCGGTCGTCTCCACCGACGTCGGCTGCGTGCGTGACCTGGTCGGCGACGGCCTCGACGGGTTCGTCGTGCCACCCGGCGACCCGGCAGCGCTCGAAGCGGCGTTGGCGAAGCTCGTCGACGACCCGGACCTGCGGGCGTCGATGGGCGCCACCGCTCGCGAGCGGGTCGCGCGGAGATTCCGCATCGAGAACACCGCGGCCGCGGTCCAGGAGCTGCTCACCGGGCTGGTCCGGCGTCGGCGTTAGCCCTGGTCGTTCATCGACACCGCTGACGATCTCCGATTCGAGTGGTTGGTCTTCGTCTCGGGTGGTGGCGTCGGCGGCAGTTGGTGGGCAGTCGTGAGGCCTGAACTCGTGGTGGCCGAGGCGCGAGCAGGACGGGTGTGGGATGGGGACGCGACCTGAACGCCACGACGACTGCTCGGGGCGGTCACCCCGGCACCGGGGTTCGCGGGTCGCCATCCTCACCAGCCGCTCCGGACTCCACTGCGCGGCGCCCTTGCCGGAGCGGTTGTCGGGGACTCCGGAACCGGCCGAAATACCTTGCAGCATACGGAATAGAAAATTTAGGACCTGCGTTGCAGAGTATGCCCGGTGAGAGCGGGGACAGCAGCAACTGGTCGAAGGAGGCGATGACGATGCTGATGCGTACCGACCCGTTCCGCGAGCTGGACCGGCTGACCCAGCAGGTCTTCGGCCAGCAGGGAACCTGGTCGCGCCCGGCGGTGATGCCGATGGAGGCCTACCGCCAGGGCGAGGAGTTCGTGGTGCACTTCGATCTGCCCGGGGTGGACCCGGCGTCGATCGACCTCAACGTCGAGCGCAACACGCTCACGGTCAAGGCCGAGCGGGGACCCAGCACGAGCGGTGACGGTGTCGACGCCGTGATCGCCGAGCGGCCCTACGGGGTGTTCACGCGACAGCTGTTCCTCGGTGAGACGCTGGACACCGACCGGATCGAGGCGCGCTACGACGCCGGCGTGCTGACATTGCACATCCCGGTCGCCGAGCAGGCCAAGCCTCGCAAGATCGAGGTCAGTGCGGGCAACGCCAAGCAGCTCACCGGCTGATCCCACCCGGACCGATCCCACCCGAACCAAGCCCGCGGTCGGGCCGCTCGTCGATCTAGCAGGGGCCGTCGGAATCCGTTCGCTCTGACCGCGACAGGCGCAGTCGGGGCCATGCGCTGCGCGGGGCGACCTCGCAATCCTCGGTCGGACGAGCGGGCCGCCGGTGCCCTGCCGCCACGACATCACCCGCACGGTTCCGTCGGCGCGCCCAGAGCGGGCGCGCCGACGCACACTCGGCTCGAGGAGGTACCGATGGCGTTTCCGGTGCTGCGCCGCCACCACCGCCCCGCATCCCCGCCCCGACCTCGCAGCGATCATCGGTACCCCTCCGCCGGCGGGTGGATCCGACGATCCGATCACCGTGGTCGGAACGCGGTGAGTTACGAACGATGGCCGGCGACGCCGACTCCGCCACCGTCCACGATCACCACTCCGGCTCCGACCGGATTGGACGAGCTCACGGCACGCGAGGGATCGAGCGATGGACGAGACGAAGGAGACGAACGGCTCCGAGGCGCGGTCTCCGGCGACGGATACGCCGCACCCGGCGACTGGGGAGCAGCCCGGCACCGCCGGCAGTGCCAGCGCGGCGGAGCCGCACGATCGGTGGCAACGGTCAGCCGGTCGGCATGCGCAGCTCCAACTCAGCGATCAGGTCGCGGGCCTTCTCGGCGTGCCGCGGCTGGCACAGGACGTCATACCGGCCTGCAACCAGTTGGCTGGCCGAAGTGAAGTCGCGTCGGCCGTGCGTGGCGCCGTAGGGCATGGCGGCGGACACCATGCCGAACGCCAGCCCGCTGAGCAGGCCCACCAGGACGGGTGCCCACGGGTCAGACACCGTGAACAGGCTGAGCAGCATACCCACCAGCAGGCCGAACCAGGCGCCCGACAACGCGCCGGAGAGCAGTACGCGCCCCAGGTCAGCCGGCCGAGGACGCGCTCGACGAGCATCAGGTCGACCCCGACGATCGTCACGTCTTCGACGGGGAAGGACTGGTCGGCCAGGTAGTCCACGGCCCGCTGCGCCTCCTCGTAGGTGGCGTAGCAGCCGACCGGCCAGCCCGACGGCGGCGTGGGCAGGTCGGGCAGATCCGGCCTGCTCGGGGGGAGCAGGCGGGGCGGCATCAACGGAGTCGTCACGGCTCACCTCCCGAGCTCTGTGAATTTATCTAGTGCGACAAGTATAGATTTTGCCCGGCTGCGCGCAAGTGTTCTTCTCCCTGCCGCCGGGCTGCCGGCGTCGAGCGTCTCCCGGCCGCATGCTGATCGCGTGGAGGCTCCGGCGGGGACGCGCACCCGCTGGGCGCCGTGTTCGACGTGCGGGTACCGACTTTCGCGCTGCTCTCTGAGGGCTCGGTGGCAGCGGCTCCTGCCTGAGAACCGATCCGCCAGCGGGTGACGTTGACCCCCTCCACACGATCGGGAGGGGTGACGAGCGTGGAGGACTGCGGAGATGCGCTGGTTGTACCGGGCGGAGGGCTGCCGATGAGGGGTGGACGAGGTCGAGCGGCGGATCCGGGAGCTGCGGGGGCGGTCGGGCGCCGGCGGGGCGGGCGCAGCGAGCTCGCCACGCCGTGCACGCGTTCCGCGGAACGCTCGGGGTGAAGGTGGTGGTGATCTGCCGCCCGACCGCGCGGCGCTGCCCCGCTGCCCCCGGCGACCGGGTGGCGGGCGTCGACTCGCCTGGCCACCGCGACCTCGGCCGCGTCCCCACGGCCACAGCGCCGACCAGCCGCGAGGGGTCAGCTTTCGACCGTCGCCAGGGTCAGCTTTCGACCGTCGCAGTCGCCCGCCTCCGTCCGTCCGGAGCTCGACTCGTGTCCGAGCCGCCGCGTGGAGCCGTCGTCGAACCCACCGAAACCAGGACGGGAAAGGGCTCGCCGCTGGTCCTTCCCCGAGCGTAGCTCGGCGTGTCGGCCGGTTAGGTGCTCGATCCAACAGAACTGCGTGACCCGGAACAATAAATCTGCGCTCCACGTTAGAGAGATTGCCGCGCGGGTGCCCTGGCCACTCACCTGCGGTGCGTCGAGCAGAGCGAGCCTGATGGGAGAGGAAGGTGCGCAAGTACGTCAACGGGGTGAAGACCGCGGTGCTGTTGGGTGCGATGAGCGCCGTGGTACTGCTCGTCGGTTCGTTCTTCGGCCGGACGGGATTGCTGGTGGCGCTGCTTGTGGCCGTCGGGATCAACGGCTACGCGTACTTCAACTCCGACAAGCTGGCGTTGCGGGCGATGCGGGCCCGCCCGGTCAGCCCGGTCGAGCAGCCGATGATGTACCGAATCGTCCGGGAGTTGGCGGCCACGGCCGGTCAGCCGATGCCGCGGCTGTACATCAGCCCGACCGAGGCACCGAACGCGTTCGCCACCGGACGGGGTCCCCGTCATGCCGCCGTCTGCGTCACCACGGGTCTGCTGCGGATCCTCGACGAACGCGAGCTGCGCGCGGTGCTGGGACACGAGCTGTCCCACGTGTATCACCGGGACATCCTCATCTCCTGCGTCGCCGGCGCGCTGGCCAGCGTGGTCAGCTTCCTGGCCCACCTGGCCTCGTTCGCCGGACTGTTCGGCGGCAGCCACGACGAGGACCACAACCCGCTGCAGCTGCTGCTGATCGCGATCCTCGGGCCGATCGCCGCCGGCATCGTGCAGCTGGCCGTCAGCCGGTCCCGGGAATACCAGGCCGACACCGGTGGCGCGGAACTGACTTCAGACCCGCTTGCCCTGGCCTCCGCGCTGCGCAAGCTGGAACGCGGCACCCGAGCGCTGCCGCTGCGGCCCGAGCCGGAGCTGGTGTCCCAGTCCCATCTCATGATCGCCGACCCGTTCCGGCCCGGACACGGCCTGGCGAGCCTGTTCGCCACCCATCCGCCGATCGGCGCCCGGATCCGTCGGCTCGAGGAGATGGCCGGCGAGGCGAACCGGCGCCTCTTGGCCAGGTGAGGCGCGGGCGCCCTCGCAGGAGGGATCGCACGCTGCTCGACCAGGCCGGGTGACCGTGACCGCGCCGAGCAAGGTCTCACCGGTCCCGACCAGACCCGGGCGCTGAGGGAAAGCAGGCGTCGAGCCTGTGAACCGCGCCCGGGTCATGGGCGGTCCACCAGCCACCGCCGTCCATGGGCGGTATCCCAGGGCGGCGGCTCGAGGCGGCGGAGGCGGGAGACGCAGTGCTCGCGCCTCCGTCGCGCAGGTCAGCGCACCCTGCCGACTCGAATGGTGCGGTCGAGCGGGGTGAGCACTCTCGTCACCGCAGGTTCGCGCCGACACCGGTCACGATCAGCCGCCAGGAGGACGAGAGCAGGTCGGATGCCGTCCCCCGCACCGTCCAGCACGTCGTTGACACCTGACGCGGCCGGGTCGTCCCGCGCGCAGGGCCTACCCTGGGCGTATGGCGGCGACTGCTGCGGACGACCCCCGACGTCATCCCGCGCGCACCGCGGCACTCACCGGCCTCGTCGGTGCGGGCGGCGGGGGCGGCCGCCGGGCATTCGTCGATGCGACGGGCACGCCGGTGGCGCTGCCGGCCGCCATCCGCCGCCTCGTCGCCACCGACGACGACGTCGGGGGGATGCTGCTCGGGCTGGGCGCGCCGGTGGTCGGGTGTGCCGGCACCCTCGACGGCGCCGAGCCGGTCGGTCCGCCCCGCGGGCCCGATCCGGAGGCGGTCGCGGCATTGCGCCCGGACGTGATCGTGACCGGCGCGACCGAACGCAGCCACGACCTGACGGACGCGCGGTCGGTCGAGGCGCTGCGCCGGATCGCGCCCGTCGTGGCGGTCGACGTCGCCCGCCCGGCAGCGGCCCTCGCCGACCTGCGGGCGCTGCTCGGCTCCGTCGTCGTCGAGCGGCCGGCGGCCCGGTCCCGGCCGGAGCGTCCGGTCGGTCCCCCGGTCACCCGCCCGCAGCTCTGGTGACGCCGGTCCGGGAGGCGCCGCTCGACATCGGCGTGCAGCCGGTGGCCCGCGGACGGCGCCGTGACGGGCTCACGCCGACCCGAGGCCGACCTCGACCGCCTCGCCGGGTGCCTGGTCCGCCTGCTGCCCGGGTGAGCCGCGGCACTCACGACGTCCCGGCGCCGTCCATCCGCTCGCGCAGGCTGCGCGGGCGCAGGTCGGTCCAGTGCTCCTCGACGTAGGCCAGGCAGGCGTCGCGGGTGTCCTCGCCGAACACCCGCCGCCAGCCGGCGGGCACCTCCGCGAACGCGGGCCACAGCGAATGCTGGTCCTCGTCGTTGACGAGCACCAGGAAGCGCCCCTCGGGGTCCTCGAACGGGTTGGTCACGGCTGGGTCCTCCCGGTGACGGCGGTGATCTCGGAGAGCGGTCGGTGCGGGCCGGCCACCGCGGCGGCCAGCACGGCGAGCAGGTCGGTGGCGAGCCGCTGCGCGTCCGCGTGGTCGAACAGCTCGGCGGCGTAGGTCAGCTCGGCGGGCACCGGCCCGTCCCCCGGCGGCTCGTAGACGCCCAGGGTGAGATCGGTGGGGGTGCGCGCGGGCGGCACGCCGGCGAAGGTCCCGGCGCCGCCGCCGAGGTCGGCGAGGCCGGCCTGCTCGTGGTGCACCAGCAGCACCTGCGGGCAGGGCACGCCGGCCGGGACGGGCGGCGCGACCGCGAGCACGTCGGGCAGCGGCACGTCCTGGCGGTCCAGCGCCGACAGGTCGGCCTCCCGGACGCGGGCGAGCAGCGCCGCGAACGTCGGGTCGCCGGAGGTGTCGGTGCGCACCAGCACGGTGCCGGAGAAGCAGCCCACGAGATCGGCCAGCGCCTCCTCGGTGCGCCCCGCCACCTGCACGCCGAGCGGCAGGTCGGTGCCGGCGCCGTGCCCGGTGAGCAGCGTGGCCAGGCCGGCCTGCAGCACCATGAACAGGCTGGTGCCGGTGAGCCGGGCGAGCGCGTCGACGCGGGCGTGCAGGTCGGCGTCGAGCGCGAACCCGACGACGCCCGCGGTGCCCCGGGTCCGCGGCGGGCGCGGCCCGGCGCACGGCAGCGCGAGCTCGGTGGGCATCCCGGCCAGCGCCCGGCGCCAGTGCGCGAGCTGGCGGGCCCCGCGGCTGTCCGGGTCGGCCGGGTCGCCGAGCACCTCGCGCGACCAGCGCGTGTAGTCGGCGTAGCACACCGGCAGGGGCGCCCAGTCCGGCTCCCGGCCGGCCGTGCGGGCGGCGTAGGCGGTGTGCAGGTCGCGGAACAGCGGCACCACCGACCACTCGTCCACGCCCAGGAAGGACATGGTCAGCAGCAGCACCTGGGTGCCGTCCGGGTCTACCAGCAGCCGGGCCCGCAGCGGCGCCGCGGCGGCCGGGTCGGGCTCCTCCGCTGCCAGCGCGGCGACCCGGGCGTCCAGCTCGCCGGCGCCGAGGTCGAGCACCTCCAACCCGGGCGGGTCGACCGGCACCTGCGCCGGCCCGGGCCCGACCGCGGTGCGCAGCGGTTCGTGGCGGGCGGCCACGTCACGCAGCGCGGCGGCCAGCACGGCAGGGTCCAGCCGGCCGGGGGAGCGCAGCGTCAGCGCCTGGTCCCAGGAGCGGTGCCGCCGGTGCAGCGCCGACCACGCGCGCTGCGCCGGGGCGAGCGGCAGCGGGTCCGGGCGCGGGCCCGGGCACAGCGCCGGGCGGGTGGCGGCGGCGTCCGCCAGCCGGTTCGCCAGCGCCGCCACCGTCGGCGCGTCGAACACGTCGCGGATCGCCAGGTCCACGCCGAGCGCCCCGCGGATCCGCCCGACCAGGCGCATGGCGGCCATCGAGTGCCCGCCGAGGTCGAAGAAGTCGTCGTGGACGCCGATCCGGGGCAGGCCCAGCACCTCGGCGACGAGGCCCGCCAGCACCTCCTGCTCGGGCGTCTCCGGCGCCGCGGCCCCGGCCAGCGCGGACCAGTCCGGCGCGGGCAGCGCGCGGCGGTCGAGTTTGCCGTTGGGGGTGCGTGGCAGCGGTCCGTCGAGCGCGACGACGGTGGCCGGCACCATGTGCTCGGGCAGCAGCCCGGCCACGTGCGCGCGCAGCTCCGCGGGGTCCACCGGGCCGCCGGCGGGAGCCGCGTACCCGACCAGCCGCACGCCGTCGCCCGTCGGGTCGGCCAGCACGACCGCCTGCGCGACGCCCGGGTGGGCGGACAGCGCGGCCTCCACCTCGCCGAGCTCCACGCGCACGCCCCGCACCTTGACCTGGCCGTCGACCCGGCCGAGGAAGTCGAGGTTCCCGTCCCGCCAGCGGGCGCGGTCCCCGGTGCGGTACATCCGTGACCCCGGCGGCCCCCACGGGCAGGCGACGAACCGCTCGGCGGACAGGCCCGGGCGGCCCAGGTAGCCACGGGCCAGCCCGTCGCCGGCCACGTACAGCTCGCCGGCCACCCCCGGCGGCACCGGCGCGAGCGCGGCGTCGAGCACGTAGACCCGGGTGTTCGGGTCCGGCACCCCGATCGGGACGGCCCGCGACCAGCCCGGTCGGGCGGCCCACAGCGTGGAGTTGACGGTGGCCTCGGTGAGCCCGTACGCCGCGAACAGCCGCAGCCGCCGCGCCCACCGCCCGATCAGGTCCGGCGGCACGGTCTCGGTGCCGACGAGCACGACGGCGCCCTCGGGCAGCTCGCACCCCGGCGGCAGCGCCGCCACCAGCGACGGCGGCAGGATCAGGTGGGTGATCCGCCGCGCGGCCACGAAGTCGGTCAGCGCCGGGCCCGCGACGCGCACCTGGTCGGGCGCGAACACCAGCGTGCCGCCCTCGGCGAGGGCCATCGTCAGCTCGAACACGACGACGTCGAAGCCGACCGAGGCGAACTGCAGCACCCGGCTGGTGGGCTCCAGCCCCATCCGGTCGACGGCGGTCGCGGCGAGGCTCGCGATCCCAGCGTGCGGGACCACCACGCCCTTCGGCCGGCCCGTGGAGCCGGAGGTGTAGATGACGTAAGCGGCCTGGTGCACCGCGGGGAACCCGGCGGGGACGGTGCCGCGCGGCCCGGTGCCCTCGACGTCCACCGCGACGACGCCGTCGACGGCGGGCACCCGCGCCGCGGTGTCGGCATCGGTGAGCAGCAACCGCGCACCGGAGTCGGTGAGCAGGTACCGCAGCCGGTCGGCCGGGTGCGCGAGGTCGAGCGGCAGCCAGGCCGCCCCGACCCGCAGCACCCCCAGCACGGCGGCGACCAGCCCGGCGCGGCGCGGCAGCGCGACCGCGACCACGTCCTCGGGCCCCACCCCGCGCCCGGCGAGCAGTGCCGCCACGCGGTCCGCCCGCGCGGCGAGCTCCCGGTACGTCACGGTCTCCCGGTCGTCCTCGACGGCGACCGCGTCCGGAGTGGCCGCGACCCGCCGGGTGAACAGCTCCGGCAGGCTCGCCCGGTGCACGGCGCGCCCGGTCGCGTTGAGCTCGTGCAGCACGTGGCGCCGCTCGTCGTCGTCGAGCAGGTCGATCGTGCGCAGCGGCGCGTCCGGATCGGCGACCACGGCGTGCAGCAGCGCGGTCAACCGGTCACCGAGGCGGGCGACGGTGGCGGCGTCGAACAGGTCGGTGGCGTACTCGATCCGGCAGTCGATCCGCCCGGCCTCCGGCCCGCCGACCTGCTCGGTGAACGCGAACACCAGGTCGAACTTGGCGTCGCCCGGCGGCACCGGTTCCCAGACCGCGTCCAGGCCGGCCAGCCGGACCCGGTCCCCGCGGCGGCCGTGGTGGCCGTGGTGGCCGACCATCACCTGGAACAGCGGGTTGCGCGCCGGCGAGCGGGCCGGGCCGACGCGCTCGACGACCGCGTCGAACGGCACGTCCGCGTGCGCGAACGCGGCCAGGTCCACCGCGCGCACCCGGTCCAGCAGCTCCGCGAAGCTCGGGTCGCCGGACAGGTCCGTGCGCAGCACCAGCGTGTTGACGAAGAACCCGACGAGGTCGTCGAGGGCGCGGTCGGTGCGGCCCGCGATCGGGGCGCCCAGCGGGATGTCCGCGCCAGCCCCGAGCCGGTGCAGCAGGGCCGCGACCGCGGCGTGCAGCACCATGAACGTGCTCGCCCGCGCCGCCCGCCCGAGGCGGCGCACCCCCTCGCAGACCCCGGCCGGCAACGTCAGCTCCCGCTCGCCCCCGCGGAAGGTGGGCCGGGCCGGGCGGGGCCGGTCCGTGGGCAGCTCCAGCTCCTCCGGCGCCCCGCGCAGGGTGCGCTCCCAGTATGCGAGCTGGCGGGCGGCGAGCCCGTCCGGGTCGGTGACGTCACCCAGCAGTGCCTGCTGCCACAGTGTGTAGTCCACGTACTGGACGGGCAGCGGCTCCAGCGTCGGGTCCTGCCCGCGGCGGCGCGCCGCGTACGCCCGCTCCAGGTCGCGCAGGAACGGCCGGTCGGACCACTCGTCGGTGGCGATGTGGTGCAGCAGCAGCACGAGCACGTGCTCGCCGGGGGCCACCCGCAGCACGGTCGCGCGCAGCGGGGGCTCGGTCGCGAGGTCGAACGGGCGCGAGAGCGCGTGCGCGACCGCCGCCCCGACGTCGTCCACCGTGACCTCGACGAGCTCGGGGCGGGCCTGCTCGGGTGGGAGTACCCGCTGGTAGGGGCGGCCGTCGACGGTGCCGAACACGGTGCGCAGCGCCTCGTGGCGGCCGCTGACGTCGGCCAGCGCGGCGCGCAGGGCCCCGGTGTCCAGCTCGCCGTGCAGCCGCAGCACCAGCGGGAAGCGGTAGGCGTCCGACCCGCCCTGCACCTGGTGGAGCAGCCACAGCCGCCGCTGGGCCGCCGACAGCGGCGGGTGCGCCGGCCGCGGTGCCGGGAGCAGAGGTGGGCGCGCCGTCGCGGCGCCGGTGGTGAGCCTGCCGGCCAGCTCCGCGGGGGTCGGGGCCTCGAACAGGTCGCGCAGGCCCAGCTCGGTGCCCAGCGCCGCGCGGGCCCGGCTGACCAGCCGGGTGGCCAGCAGCGAGTGCCCGCCGAGGGCGAAGAAGTCGTCGTCGAGACCGACCTCGGGCACCTCGAGCAGCTCGGCGTAGAGCCCGCACAGCACCTGCTCGGCGGGCGAGCGCGGGGCGCGGTGCGCCGTGGCGGCGGCGGGCTCCGGCGCGGGCAGCGCGCGCACGTCGAGCTTGCCGTTGACGGTCAGCGGCAGCGCGGGCACCGCGACGAGCGCGGCCGGCACCATGTGCGCGGGCAGCCGGGCCGCGGCGTGCTCGCGCAGCCCGTCCGGCACCGCGGCCGCGACCACGTACCCGACCAGGCGGGCCGAGGCGCCGGACCCGGCCGGCAGCACCGCGGCCCGGGTGACCGCGGGGTGCTCGGCGAGCACCGCGGCGACCTCCCCGGGCTCCACCCGGTAGCCGCGGATCTTGATCTGGTCGTCGGTGCGGCCGAGGAACTCGAGGTTGCCGTCCTCCCGGGCGCGGACCAGGTCGCCGGTGCGGTACATCCGCTCCCCGGGCGCGCCGAACGGGTCGGCGACGAACCGCTCGGCGGTCAGCGCGGCCCGGTGCCGGTAGCCCCGCGCCAGCCCGGTGCCGGCGACGTACAGCTCGCCCGGGGTGCCCGGCGGGACCGGGCGCAGCGCCGCGTCCAGCACGGACACCCGGGTGTTGGCGATCGGGCGCCCGACCGTCGACGTCGGCGAGTCCGACGTCCCCGCGCCGAGGGTGTTGATCGTGTACTCGGTCGGCCCGTACAGGTTGTAGCCCTCGACGCCGTCGGCGTCGCGCAGCCGGGCCCAGACGCTCTCGGGCACCGCCTCGCCGCCGAGCAGCACCAGCGGCGGCCGGTGCGCGCCGTCGAGCAGGCCCTGCTCCAGCAGCAGCTGGGCGTAGGTCGGGGTCACGTTGACGACGTCGATCCGGTGTTCGGCGCAGTAGGCGACCAGCGCCTCGGCGTCGCGGCGCAGCTGCTCGTCGCACACGTGCACCTCGTGGCCCTCGACGAGCCAGAGCAGCTCCTCCCACGACATGTCGAAGGCGAACGAGACGGTGTGCGCGATCCGCAGCCGCCGGCCGCCGGCACGGGCGACGGCCGGCGCGAAGATCGCCTCCCGGTGGTTGAGCTGCATGTTCGTCAGCCCCCGGTAGGGCGTGACGACGCCCTTCGGCCGCCCCGTCGAGCCCGAGGTGTGGATGACGTAGGCGGGGTGCTCGAGGCGCCCGGCGGTGCCGGGGGCGAACGCCCCCAGCTCGGCCGCGGTCAGCGGCCCCGCGGGCAGCGCGGCGAGCTCGGCGGTGACGGCGGGGTCGTCCAGGGCGATCCCGCCGGGCCAGGCCCCGCCACCGGTCAGCACGCACACCGGCGCGGACTCGGCCACCATCGCCGCCAGCCGCTCGACGGGGTGGCCGAGGTCCAGCGGCAGGTAGGCCGCGCCGGTGCGCAGCACCGCGAACAGCGCCACCACCGTCTCCACCGAGCGCGGCAGCGCGAGCGCGACGACGCGCTCCGGGCCGGCGCCGCGGTCCAGCAGCAGCCGGGCCAGCCGGTTGATCCGCCCGTCCAGCTCGCCGTGGCGCACGGCCTCGCCGCGGAACACCAGCGCGGTCCGCGCCGGGGTGCGCGCGGCCCGCTCGGCCAGCATCTCGGCGACCGTCTCGGGGACCATCGGCCGTTCGGGGCCCGCGTGCCCGGCCGCCGTGCCCCGCTCGGCGGGCAGCAGCAGGTCGAGCCGGCCGACCGGCCGCGTCGGATCGGCCACCATCCGCCGCAGCACCGCGGCGAACCGGTCCAGCAGGGCGCGGGCGCGCCGCGGCCCGACCAGGCTCGGCCGGTGTTCCAGGTGCAGCGCCAGCACCGGGCCGGGCGTCACGACCAGGGTCAGCGGGTAGTGCGTCGAGTCCTCGCTGGTGGCGGCGGCGATGCCGAAACGCTCGCGGAAGGCGGCGAGCTCGCCGGCGTCGGTGAAGTTCTGCAGCACGAACAGCGTGTCGAACAGCACCGCGTGCCCGGCCGCGCGCTGCACCTCGCCCAGCCCGAGGTGCTCGTGCGGCATCAGCGCGGCCCGCTCGGCCTGCACGCGGGCGAGGAACTCCAGCACGGTCTCGGCGGGGTCGGCGGTGATCCGAACCGGGACGGTGTTGAGGAACAGCCCGATGACGTCGGCGACGCCGGGGACGTCGGCGGGCCGGCCGGACACCGTCGCACCGAACACCACGTCGGTGCGGCCGAGGACGGCGCCGAGCACCAGCCCCCACGCCGCGGTGAGCAGCGTGTTCAGCGTCAGCCCGTGCCGTCGTGCGGTGGCGCGCAGGGCGTCGGAGAGCTCGGCGGGCAGCTCGTCGCGCAGCCGCAGCGGCGGCTCCGCGGCGGTCCCGGACGGTGCCGGCCCGATCAGCGTGGGTTCGGCGAGCCCGCCGAGGGCGTCGCGCCAGGCCGCGCGGGCGGCGGCGCCGTCCTGGCGGGCCAGCCAGGCCAGGTGGTCCCGGTAGGACCCGGGCCGGGCCAGGGCGCCCGCGTCGCCGTCGCGCTCGTAGAGGGTGAACAGCTGCTCCAGGAACAGCCCCTCGGACCAGCCGTCCCACAGCACGAGGTGGTGGCTCACCACGAGCCGGTCGACGACGGCGTCGCCGGGGGCGCCCAGGCGCACCAGCAGCAGCCGGCACAGCGGCGGGCGGCCGAGGTCGAACGGGGTGCGCCGGTCGGCGGCGAGCAGTGCGGCCGCCCGCCGCTCCCGGTCGACGGGCGCGAGCCCGGTCAGGTCGACGACGTCGATCGGCATCACCGGGTCCTCGGCGACGAACTGCACCGGCGCGCGCAGCCCGTCGCTGGTGAACCCGGCGCGCATCCCGGGGTGGCGCGCGAGCAGGGCCACACAGGCCCGGCGCAGCCGGTCGACGTCGACGCGGTGGCGCAGGTCGAAGGTGTCCTGCCCGGTGTAGAGGCCCTCGGCGCCCCGGTCGAGCCCGGCGTGGAAGACGATGCCCTCCTGCAGCGCCGAGAGCGGCCAGACGTCGCTCACCGGCCGCGCACAGGCCCGCTCGATCCGCTCGATCTCGGGCTGGTCGAGCGTGACCAGGTCCAGGTCGGACGGGGTCAGCCCGCGCGGCGGCGCCGCGGCCAGCTCGCGCAGGGCGGCGCACCAGGCGGCGGCGAGCTGCTCGACGTCGGCTCCGGTCAGCGCCTCGCCCGCCCAGCTCCAGGAGGCCCGCAGCTGGGGGCCCGCCGGCGTCTCCGCGCACACCGCGTTGATCTCCAGCAGGTGCGAGGCGGCGAGCCCGCCGCGGCCGTCGAGCACGTCGGACTCGGGCGCGGGCAGCCAGTCCGCCCGCTCGGGTGCGGGGAACCGGCCGAAGTAGTGGAACAGCACCTGCGGCGCGGCGGCGCCGGCCAGCGCCGGCGCGGTCTGCGCGTTGAGGTGACGCAGCAGGCCGTGGCCCAACCCACCGTCCGGTGCCGCGCGCAGCGCCTCCTTCACCGTCTTGAGCGGGTCGCCACCCGCGGGCAGCCGCACCGGCGCGACGCTGGTGAACCAGCCGACGGTGCGCCCGAGGTCGATCTCCGGGCGGATCTGCTCGCGGCCGTGGCGCTCCAGGTCCACCAGCAGGTCGGCCCCCGGGTCGCGGCCCGGCCACCGGGACACGGCCGTCCGCAGCGCGGCCAGTAGCACGTCGGTGACGTCGCAGCGCACCCCGGCGGGGACGGAGGTGAGCAGCGGGGCGGTGTCGGCGGGGTCGAGACGCACCTCGTGGCGGCGAACCGGGCCGGCCGGCGGCGCGGCGCCGGGGACCAGCTCGGCGCCGGGGGCCAGGGTGGCGGTCCAGTGCGCCAGCTCGGCCAGCCGGGCAGGTGTCTGCGCCTCGGCGACGAGCGCGCGGGCGAACCCGCGCAGCGACGTGCCCACCGGCGCCAGCCGCGGGGTGCGGCCGGCCCGCACGGCGGCCCACGCGGCGGCGAGGTCGGCGAACAGGATCCGCCAGGACACGCCGTCCACGACGAGGTGGTGCGCGGCGAGCAGCAGCCACCCCGGCTCGCCGGGCCCGGCGTCGAGCCAGGTCGCGGCCAGCATCGTGCCGGCGTCCGGGTCCAGCCGCGCGGCCGCGGCGTCGTACTCGGTGTCGACGACGGCGCGCAGACCGGGCCCGTCGGGGGGTGTGACGTCGACGCGGACCAGCAGGTCGACCGCGCGCACCGATCCCACGGGGCGGGTCGCCGTCGACCACAGCCCGGGCGCGACGCGGGTGAGCCGCACCCGCAGCGCGTCGTGGTGGTCCAGCACGGCCTGCAGCACCGCGGCCAGGCTCGCCCGGTCGGCGCCGGCCGGGGTCGTGACCAGCATCGGCAGCGTGAACCGCTCGACGGGGCCGCCGTGCTCACGCAGCCAGTGCACCACCGGCAGCAGCGGGACCTCGCCGACCGCGTCTGGTTCGGTCGCGCGCGGGGCGGGGTCCCGGGCGCCGGCCGCCGCGGCCAGCGCGGCCGGGGTGCGGTGGATGAACACGTCGCGCGGGCTGATCGGGAGACCGGCGGTGCGGGCCCGGCCGACGACCGCGATGGACAGGATGCTGTCGCCGCCGAGGACGAAGAAGTCGTCGTCCGGCCCGACCCCGTCGAGGCCGAGGACGTCGGCGACGATCCCGGCGAGCACGGTGGCGGCCGCGGTCCCGCCCGGCGAGCCCGGGCCGGCACCGGCCGGGCGGGCCACGGCCGGTGCCGGCAACGCCCGGTGGTCCACCTTGCCGCTGGGGGTCAGCGGCAGCGCGTCGAGCGGCACGATCACGTCCGGGACCATCGCGGCGGGCAGCGACGCGGCGAGCGCGGCGCGCAGCCGCGCAGCGGCGCCGGCGCCCGGGCCCGCGGGCGTGGCGTCCGGGGCAGCGCCAGGGCCGCGCTCGCCGGCGGGCACGACGTAGCCGACCAGGCGCGGCGCCGGGCCGTCGGTGCGGACCGTGACCACGGCGCGCGCGACGTCGGGCTCGCGCTGCAGCCGGGCCTCGATCTCCCCGAGCTCGATCCGGTGGCCGCGCAGCTTGACGTGCCGGTCGGCGCGCCCGACGTGCACCAGGGTGCCGTCGGCGCGGTGGCGCACCAGGTCGCCGGTGCGGTACATCCGGCTCCCCGCGGGGCCGTCCGGGTCCGCGACGAACCGCTCGGCGGTCGACCCCGGCCGGTCGTGGTAGCCGCGGGCGAGCTGGACGCCGGCGAGGTACAGCTCACCGACCGCGCCGTCCGGGACCGGCCGCAGGCAGCAGTCCAGCACGTGCAGGGTGGTGTTGCACACCGGCCGCCCGATCGGCACCGCGGCGCCGTCGGCGGCGCCGTCACCGGGCTGGTAGGTGACTTGCACCGCGGCCTCGGTGGGGCCGTAGAAGTTGTCCAGCGGCACGCCGGTCAGGGCGAGCCAGCGGGCCGCGAGCTCGGCGGTCAGCGCCTCGCCGCCACTGGAGGCCCAGCGCAGGCTCGCCGCCCAACCGGGGTCGCCGGCGAGCTCGGGCGCGTGCAGGAACCCCTCCACCAGCGACGGCACGAACGTGACCGCGGTGACCCCGCAGCGCCGGATCTCCGCCGCCAGGTGCACCGGGTCGGCGTGCCCGCCCGGATCGGGCAGCACCACGGCGGCGCCGCTGGCCAGCGGCCAGAAGATCTCCCAGACCGAGGTGTCGAAGCTGGGCGAGGCGAGCTGCAGCATCCGGTCGGCCGGGCCGAGCCCGAACTCACGCTGCGACCAGGCGATCTGGTTGACGATCGCGCGGTGCGTCACCAGCACGCCCTTCGGCCGCCCGGTCGAGCCCGAGGTGTAGATCAGGTAGGCCGTCGCGTCCGGGTCGCCGGCCGGGGCCGCGGGCGCGGGATCGGGGCGTTCGGCGACGGCGGGGAGGTCGGCCGGATCGTCGAGGACGACGCGGGCGCCCGCGTCGGCCAGCATCAGCTCGCGGCGCTCGGCGGGCCACTCCGGGTCCAGCGGCAGGTACGCCGCCCCGGCGCGCAGCACCCCGAGCAGGGCCACCACGAGCTCGGGGGAGCGCGGCAGCGCCACGGCGACCACGTCCCCGGACCCGACGCCGTCCGCGCGCAGCCGGGCGGCCAGCGCACCCGCCCTGCGGTCCAGCTCCGCGTACCGGAGCTCGACCTCGCCGGCGATCACGGCCACCGCGTCCGGGGTGCGCGCGGCCTGCGCGGCGACCAGCCCGTCCAGGGTCTGCTCGGGCACCGGGTGCACCGGTCCGGCCAGCCGGGCCGCGGCCCGCGCCCGCCCGGCGCCGTCGCGCAGGTCCACCGCCGCCACCGGCTGGTCCGCGTCGGCGGCGACGGCGCGCAGCAGCCGGACGTAGCCCTCGGCGAGGCGCGCCACGGCCGCCGGGTCGAGCCGGGCGGGGTCGTGTTCCAGGCGCAGCTCGATGCGCTCCCCCGGCAGCACCGCGAGCGACAGCGGGTAGTGCGTCACGTCGTGCACCTCGACCGCGCTCACCCGGGGGTCCGCCGTGGCCGCCGGCTGGTTCTCCAGCACGACGAGGGTGTCGAACAGCTCCTCGCCGGCGGCCACCCCGGCGAGCCGGGCCGTCTCGGCCGGCCCGAGGTGCTGGTGGTCCAGCAGCGCCGACCGCTCGTCCTGCAGCCGGGCGAGCACGACCCGCAGCGGCTCCTCGGGCCGCCACCGCACGCGCACCGGAAGGGTGTTGACGAACATCCCGACCATCGCGCCGGCACCGGGGATCCCGGCCTCGCGCCCAGACACCACGGTGCCGAACACGACGTCGTGGGAACCGGTGAGCCGCCCGTGCAGCAGGCCCCACGCGCCGTCGACGATCGTGCCGAGGGTGAGCCCGTGCGCCCGGCGCAGCGCCGCCAGCCCGGTGCCCAGCTCGGCCGGCAGCGTGACCCGGTGCTCCCGGCGCGTCCCGCCGGAGCCGCCGGGCGGGACCAGCCGGGCGGGCCCGTCCAGACCGGCCAGCGCCGAGCGCCAGGCGGCGCGGGCCGCCCCGTCGTCGCGGTCGCCGAGCCGGCGGTGGTGCACGGTGAGCGGGGTGACCGGCGGCAGCGTGCCCGGCGCGGCCAGCAGCTCGCGGACCAGCACCGGGACCGACCAGCCGTCGACCACGACGTGGTGCAGGGTCAGCAGCAGCCGGTGCCGCTCGGGGCCCCACCGCAGCAGGACGGCCCGCAGCAGCGGCGGGCGGGCCAGGTCGAAGCGCCGGGCGCGCTCGCGGGCGGCGAGCGCGGCCGCCCGGTCGGCCCGCGCCTCGTCGGGCAGGCCGCCGAGGTCCACCTCCCACCACGGCAGCTCGACGCTCTCGGTGATCAGCTGCACGACCGAGCCGTCGGCGCGCTGGACGAACCCGGCGCGCAGCGCCTCGTGCCGGTCGAGCAGGCGCTGCGCGGCGGTGCGCAGCGCGCCCGCGTCGAGCTCCCCGGCGAGGTCGACGGCGACCTGTGCGGTGTAGACCGGCTGGTGCCCGCCGGCCAGCAGCGCGTGGAAGTACAGGCCCTGCTGCAGCGGGGTCGCCGGCAGCACGTCGACCAGCCCGGGCACCGCGGCGCGCAGCGTCGCCCGCTCCTCGGCGTCGAGGTCGAGCAGGGAGAACGGTGCGGGCACGGGCTCGGTCCGCCCGGTGACGGGCCGGGCCACCGCGGCGAGGGCGGCGACGCTGCGGTGCCGGAACACCTCGCCCGGGGTGAGCGCGAGCCCCGCCTGCCGGGCCCGGGCGACCAGCGTCATCGCGACGATGCTGTCGCCGCCGAGAGCGAGGAAGCTGTCGTGCACCCCCACCGCGGGCAGCTCGAGCACCTCGGCGAACAGCGCCGCGAGCGCGTGCTCGACCGGCGTGGTCGGCGCCGCGGCCGGCGACGGTGCCGCCGTCGGGTCGGGAGCGGGCAGCGCCGCGCGGTCGAGCTTGCCGTTGGGGGTCAGCGGCAGCGGTGCGTCGCGGAGCAGGACCACGGCGGGCACCATGTGCTCGGGCAGCAGCCCGGCGACGTGGGTGCGCAGCGCCTCGGGGTGGGGCGCGGGGTCGGCCGGGTCGGCCGGCAGCACGTGCGCGACGAGCCGGGTGGCGCCGCGCCGGTCGGGCACGGCGACGACGGCGGCCTGCGCGACGTCCGGGTGGCCCATCAGGACGCTCTCGACCTCGCCGGGCTCCACGCGGTACCCACGGATGTTCACCTGGGCGTCGCCGCGGCCGAGGAAGTCGAGGTTCCCGTCGGCCCGCCACCGTGCCCGGTCCCCGGTGCAGTACATCCGGGCCCCCGGCCCGCCGAACGGGTCGGCCACGAACCGCTCGGCGGTCAGCCCCGGGCGGCCCCGGTAGCCGCGGGCCAGCCCGCGGCCGCCGATGTACAGCTCGCCCTCGACGCCGACCCCGACCGGGCGCAGCGCCGCGTCCAGGACGTGGGCGGTGGTGCCGGGGTCCGGCACGCCGATCGGCACCGGGCCCGACCAGCCCGGCTGCGCCGCCCACAGCGTGGAGTTGACGGTGGCCTCGGTGAGGCCGTAGGCGGCCACCACCCGCAGCCGCTTGGACCAGCGGGTGACCAGCTCGGTCGGGACGGTCTCGGTGCCGACCACCAGCACCGCGCCCTCGGGCAGCTCGGCCTCCGCGGGCAGCGCCGCCACCAGCGACGGCGGCAGGATCATGTGCGTCGCGCCGTGCGCGGCGAGGTAGTCGGTCAGCGCGGCGCCGGCGACGCGGCGCTCCGCGGGCACCAGGACCACCCGGCCGCCGACGCACAGCGCCATCACCAGGTCCCACACGGCCACGTCGAACCCGACCGACGCGAACTGGGCGACCCGGCTGCGGGCGTCCACGCCGAGCCGCCGCACCGCGGTGTCGATCAGGCTGCCGACGCCGTCGTGGGAGAGCACGACGCCCTTGGGACGCCCGGTCGAGCCGGAGGTGTAGATGACGTAGGCGGCCTGCGCCAGCTCGACGGTCACCGCCGGCGGGCCCGGGGGTTGCGCGGCGAGCTCGGCGCGGACGGCGGGGTCGTCGAGCAGCACCCGCTCCGGGCCGGCGGCCGGCAGCCCGTCCTGCACCGCGGTGGCGGTGAGGACGGCGCGCGCGCCGGCGTCGTCGAGCATGAAGGCCAGCCGCCCCGGCGGGTGGTCGAGCTCCAGCGGCAGGTACGCCGCGCCCGCCCGCATCACCGCGAGCAGCGCGACCACCAGGTCGGGCGTGCGCGGCAGCGCCACCGCGACGACGTCCTCGGGTCGGATCCCGCGGGCGGTGAGCAGCCGGGCCAGCCGGTCGGCCGCGGCGTCCAGCTGCGCGTAGGTCAGCGCCTCGTCCTCGCACACCAGCGCCACCGCGTCCGGGGTGCGGGCGGCCTGCCGGGCGACGGCGGCCGGCCAGGTGGGGTCGGCGGCCGCGGCGTCCCGGCGGCCGGCGCCGAGCTCCTCGACGGCGCGCCGCTGCGCCGCGGACAGCAGGTCGACGCGGCCCAGCGGCCGGTCCGGCCGGTGGACCACCGCGTCGAGCACGGCGAGCAGCCCGCGCTCGTGCCCGGCGAGCACGGTGGCGTCGGCGTCGGCGTCGAGGTGGATCCGCAGGCCCTGCCCGCCGGGCCGGTACGCGACCGCTACGGCCAGGTCGTGCACCGGGCCGAGCGAGTGGTTCACGACGTCGACGTCGAGCCCGGGGAACGCCAGGCCCCGGTCGAAGCCGAGCACGTTGACCGTCGGGCCGACCAGCTCGCGCAGGCCGCCGGTCAGGCCGAGCTCGCGGGCGAGCTCCTCGCCCGGGAAGCGGGCGTGCTCGCCGGCCTCGCGCACGGCGACGGCGACGGTGGCCACCAGCCCGGCCGGGGTCGTCGCGGGCGACACCGCGAGCCGCAGCGGCAGCACCGTCGAGACCATGCCCGGCACGCCGAGCAGATCGGCGGTGCGCGCGGCCATCGGCAGCCCGAGGACCACCTCGGCGGCGCCGGTAGCGCGGTGGGTGTAGGCCGCGACGGCGGCGACCAGCAGCCGGGACAGCCCGGCGGGCGCGGCGGCGCGCAGCCGGGTCGTGGCCGCGGCGGAGATCTCCACCGTGCGCCGGGCGCGCCCGCCGGAACCCTCGGCGAGCGGCACCAGCCGGGCGGGGTGCGGGCGGTCGGCGAACCGGGCGAGCCAGTACGCGCGGTCGGCGTCGTGCGCGGGCGAGCGGCGGTAGGCCCGGTCGGCCTCGACGATCCTCGCGGCCGTCCAGCCGGGGTCGCGGTCCGGTGCCGTCCCGGCGTAGAGCTGCGCGACCCGCGCCGTCAGGGCCGCCACGCCGTGCGCGTCGACCGTGAGGTGGTGGTGACGCTGGTACCACCACACGCGGTCGGGCGCGAGCCGCAGCAGCAGGTGGCGCGAGAGCGGGTCCGCCGTCGGGTCGACGGGGCGGGCGAGGTCCGCCGCGACGAGCGCCTCGACGGCCGCGGCCGGGTCGGCCTCGGCGGTGAGGTCGAGCACCTCGGGCGCCCGGCCGTCCGGCGGCAGCGGGTACTGCCGCGGCGTGCCGTCGCGCCTGCCGACCCGCACGTGCAGCGCACCGGCCTCGCCGCAGGCGCGCCGGACGGCGGCGGCGAGGCGGTCGACGTCGACCGGCCCGCGCAGCCGCACCGACCAGGCGATGGAGTAGGCGGGGCTGCCGGGGTCGAGCTGCTGCGCCCGCCAGATGCCCGTCTGGACCCCGGTCAGCGGGAGGGCCCCGGGTCGCTCGGTCGGCATCCGGTCAGATCGCCGGGGTGAGCGAGTCGACGTGCGTGGCGGCCATCGACGCCGGGCAGCGCGCCGGCAGCCCCCGCCGCCGGTCGTCGTGGATCGAGCGCAGGATGTCCGCGGCCCGCACGGCCGCGTTCGACAGCAGCGACGACGACAGCCCGTGGCTGTGCTCGGTGCCGCCCTGCAGGTAGATGCCGCCGCGCACGTCGGCCGGGACGGCGACGCGGTAGTCCCGGCCGACCCGCAACCGCCCCTGCTCGTCGCGGTGGCACCGCTCGGCGAGGTCGCCGAGCAGCGTTCGCGGGTCGGCGGGGCGGTAGCCGGTCGCGTAGACGACGACGTCGGCGTCGAGGACCGTGGTGTCCCCAGTGGTGAGCGACTCGACGGTGACGCGCACCGCGTCCGGTCGCTCGTCCAGGTCGCGCAGCCGGGAGGCGGAGAACAGCCGCAGGCGCTCGGTGCCGAGCACCTTCTCCTGGTAGACCCGGCGGTAGAGGTCCTGGATCAGGTCCATGTCCACCACGGAGTAGTTCGTGTTGGCGTGGTAGTCGAGCAGCATCTGCTTGACGTGCTCGGGCGCGGCGTGGAAGTCGTCCACGGCGTCGGGGTCGAAGATGCGGTTGGCGAACGAGCTGTCGTCGGCGGGGCTGTAGCCGTAGCGGGCGAACACCCCGCAGACCTCGGCGGCCGGGAACCGCCGGTGCAGGAAGGCGGTCACCTCGGCGGCGCTCTGTCCCGCGCCGACCACCACGAACCGCGCCGGCCGCGACCCGTCGAGCTGCTCCACCGACCGCAGCAGGTCGCGGTTGTGCCAGATCCGCGGGCCGGCCGGCACACCGTCGGGCAGCCTGGGCTGCAGGCCGATCGCGAGCACGACGTTGCGCGCGCGGTGGCGCACCAGCTCGCCCGCGGGGCCGCGCGCGGTGACCTCGAAGCCCTCGATCGCGTCGCGCAGGGTGACCGGGTGGATCGAGACGACCTCGTGTCGGTAGCGGACCAGGTGCGAGACGCGCTCGGCGGCCCACTCGAGGTAGTCGTGGAACTCGACCCGCAGCGGGAACAGGTTCTTGTGGTTGATGAAGTCGACCAGCCGCCCCCTGCTGTGCAGGTAGGACAGGAAGCTGAAGCCGCTGGCCGGGTTGCGCAGCGTCACCAGGTCCTTGAGGAAGGAGACCTGCATGGTGGCGTCGTCGATCAGCATCCCGCGGTGCCAGCCGAACTCCGGCTGCCGTTCGAGGAACAGCGCCGACGTCGGGTCGCCGAGCGGCGACTCCTCGGCGACGGCGATCGCGAGGGCGAGGTTCGAGGGTCCGAAACCCACCCCGACGACGTCGTGGATCAGCGCTGAGTCGCCTGCTGACACCGGCATACCAGTCCCTTCGTGGACGCGAACCGAGCTTGCGCTGGCCAATACGGAGGGCAGCCTAACCTGAGATGGCCGCGGTCTCGCTAGACCGAACGGACGAGATCGTGCGTCACCGGGAGGCCGACCAGGCATCCCACAACCGCGCGTAGCGCCCGCCCGCGGCGACCAGGTCGTCGTGCGTGCCCTGCTCCACCACCCGACCCGCGTCGAGCACCACCACGTGGTCGGCGGCGGCGGCCTGGGTGAGCCGGTGGGCCACCACCAGACCCGTCCGACCACGCAGCGCGCTCCGGGCCGCCGCCTCCAGCGCGCGCGAGCCGGCGCTGCCGGCCTCCGCGGTGGCCTCGTCGAGGATCGCCACCGGCCGGTCGGCGAGGACGAGGCGGGCGAGCGCGAGCTGCTGGGACTGCACGACGGTGAGCGCGTGCCCACCGGTGCCGACCACCGTCGCGAGGCCGTCCGGCAGCGCCCGCACCCACGGCAGCGCGTCGACGGTGTCGAGCGCGGCCAGCAGCGCGGTGTCGTCGGCGTCCGGACGGGCCAGTCGCAGGTCCTCGCCCAGCGGGCCCGCGAACACGTGCACCTCCTGGGTGATCAGCGCGACGGTCTCGCGGACCACGTCCGGGCCCTGCTCCTCCAGCCGCGCCCCGCCGATCTCCACGCTGCCCCGGGCCGGCCGGTGCACCCCGGCGACCAGCTTCGCGAGCGTGGTCTTGCCCGCGCCGCTGGCCCCGACGAGCGCGACCTGCGCGCCGGCGCGCAGGTCGAGATCCACCCCGTCGAGGACGTCGTGGCCGGGCAGGTAGTGGTGCCCGAGCCCCTTCACCCGCACCGCGGCGTCCACCGGCCGCACCGGGTGCGCCGGCCCCTCCTCGGGGCGCAGTCCGGCGACCCCGACGATCCGGGCCAGGCTCGCCGCCGCCGACTGTGCGGTGTCGAGCAGGAACAGCACCTCGTTGACCGGCGTGAACAGGTTGATGAAGTACAGCGCCGCGGCGCTCGCCGTGCCGATCGACACGGTGCCCGCCCCGACCAGCAGGAACCCGGTCGTCAGCACGGCCGCCACGCCGACGTACTCGGCGAGGTTGAGCCGGCCGAAGAAGGCGGTCTGCAGGCGCACGACCCGCAGCGCCACGTCCACGACGTCCTCGGACCGGGTGCGCACGCGCTCGGCGTGCTCGGCCTCGAGCCCGAACGCGCGCACCGTCGCGGCGCCGCCCACGGTGTCGAGCAGCTGCTGCTGCTGGACGCCGCCGATCACCCGCTGCTCGGCGTAGAGCGGGGTGGACCGACGCAGGTACCAGCGGGCGGTCAGCGCCTGGATCGGGACGGCGAGCAGCGCCGCGAGCAGGAACCGCCAGTCCAGGACCGCCAGCGCGACCAGCGTCAGCAGGATCACCAGCGCCGAGCGGGCGAACTGGGGGACGGCCTCGCGGACGGCCTCGCCCACCAGCGAGACGTCGGCGGTTACCCGGGAGGTGAGATCCCCGGAGCCGGCCGCCTCGATCCGCTCCAGCGGCAGGCCGAGCGCGCGGGCGACGAACCGCTCGCGCAGCCCCGCCAGCACGTTCTCCCCGACGCGGGCGACGAGCGCGATGCCGGCGACGGCGAGCAACCCCTGGGCCGGTGCCACCGCCGCGAGCGCCAGCGCGGGCCCGGTGACCGCGCCGGGCGGCGCGCCGGTGACGACGAGGTCGATGATCCGGCCGAGCAGCGGCGCGGCCAGCAGGCTGACCGCCGCCCCCGCCACGAGCGCGACAAGCGCGAGCGCGGCCCGGCCCCGGTGCGGCCGGAGCAGCTCGCGCACCGCCGCCCTGGTGCGCGCGGCGCCGGCCACGGGCAGCAGCTCGCGCCCGGCGGGGGTGTCCCGGCCGGTGGTCACCCGAGCACCGTCGTCCGGTAGGCGGTGTCGGTGTCCATCAGGCCGGCATGCGTGCCCTCGGCCCGCACCCGGCCGCCGTCGAGCACGACGACCCGGTCGGTGACGGCGAGCAGGGCCGGGCTGGAGGTGACCGCGACGGTCGTGCGGCCGCGGCGCAGCGCGCGCACGCCGGCCGCGATCCTGGCCTCGGTCACGGTGTCGACGGCCGTCGTGGGGTCGTGCAGGACCAGGACCGGGGCGTCGGCGGCCAGCGCCCGCGCCAGCGCCACCCGCTGGCGCTGCCCGCCCGACAGCGAGCGGCCCTGCTCGGAGACGGCGGTGTCGGCGCCGTCGGGCAGGGCGGCGGCGACCTGGTCGGCCTGCGCGGCGGCCATCGCCGGGACGGGGTCGCGCTCCGGCGGGGCGCCCGCGAGCACGTTGTCGCGCAGGGTCCCGGAGAACAGCTCGGCGTCGTGCGCCGCCACCAGCACGGCCCGGCGCGCGTCGCGGGGGGCGTACTCGACGAGCGGGACGCCGTCCAGCTCGACCGTGCCGCCCTCCGGGTCGACCTCGCGGCCGAGGCAGCGCAGCAGGGCCGTGGCGGCGGCCGGGTCGGGTGCCACGACGCCGACGAGCTCGCCCGCCGGCACGGTCAGGTCGAGCCCGTCGAGCGGGCCGTGCCGCAGGTCGCGCACCCGCAGCGCGCCGCGCGGATCGGCGGGTGCCGGGCGCGGGCCGGTGGCGACGGCGGGTGCGGCGGAGAGCACCTCCGCGATCCGGGCGGCGGAGGCCCGCGCCTGCGCGAGCCGGCCGTTGACCCAGCCGAAGATCTGCAGCGGGGTGATGAGGAACTGGGCGAGGCCGACCGCGGCGACGAGTCCGCCGACGCTGATCTCGCCCTGCGCCGCGAGCCGCCCGCCGACCAGCGCCACCAGCGCCAGGAACAGCCCGTTCGCGGCGAGCACCGCGCCCTGGTACCAGGCCTGCGCGCCGGTGGCGCGCAGCGTGGCGGCCAGCGCCGCGCGGCTGGTACCGACGTAGCGGCGGACCGCGGCGGGCTCGGCGCCGATGCCCTTGAGCACCCGCACCCCGGCGACGAGGTCGGCGGCCACTCCGGCGGCCTGTGCCGCACGTTCCTGTTCGGGGCCGCTGCGGCGCTCCAGCGGCTTGCCGAGCAGGTGCACGAGGTAGAGCAGCGGCGGGGTGCCGAGCAGGATCAGCAGCCCGAGCGGCAGCGAGATCCGCAGCAGCGCGACCGTCGCGACCACGGCAGCGGCCACCGCGGCCAGCCCCAGGGGGAGCGCGAAGTTGACGATCCCGACGCGCTTGGCGTCGGCGACGGCCACGGTGGTGAGGTTGCCGGGCAGCCGTCCGGTCTCGGCGCCGCCGCGCGGGTCGAGCACCCGGTCGGCCACCAGCAGCCGCAGCCGCTGGTCGGCGCGGACGTCGGCCAGCCACGACCGGCGCGCCCCGAACCGGTAGCTGAACGAGAGCACGGCGAAGTCCAACCCGAGCAGCAGCAACCACCCGGTCAGCGCGCGGGCGTCCCCGGTGCGCACCGCCTCGTCGATGACGACGCCGACCAGCACCGGAACGAGCGCCTCGCCGGTCTGGTGCCCGACGAGGAAGACGGACGCGACCGCGACGTCGCGCCGCTGCGATCCGACCGAAGCCCGCAGGAGCCGCCAGCCCGTGATGTTCCCGACGCCCATGGAGTGTGAGGTTATCCTTACCTCCGTCCCCGGTGGAGATCGACGAGGAGAACCGCTGTGCGCGTCGTGGCATTCGGTTACATGACCTGGGGCCGCCGGACGATCGAGGCGGTCCTCGCGGCGGGCCACGAGGTCCCGCTCGTGGTGACCCACCCGGACAGCGACGACGCCTACGAGAAGATCTTCAACGAGTCCGTCGCCGATCTGGCGGCGGACCACGACATCCCGCTGCTGGTCCGCAACCGCGCGACCGACGGCGAGGTCAGGGCCGCGATCGCCGCGGCCGCGGCGGACGTCGTGGTGGTCGCGAACTGGCGGACCTGGCTGCCGCCGGCGGTCTTCACCCTCCCGCGGCTGGGCACCCTGAACGTGCACGACGCGCTGCTGCCCGCCTATGCCGGGTTCGCCCCGCTGAACTGGGCGCTGATCAACGACGAGCCCGAGGTCGGGGTCACCGCGCACATGATGAACGCGGAGTTCGACGCGGGCGACATCGTGCTGCAGCGCTCCACCCCGGTCACCGACGACGACGTGATCACCGACCTGTTCGACCGCACGCTCGCGATGTTCGGCCCGATCACCGTGGACGCCCTGGAGCTGATCGCGTCCGGGCGCTCCGACTGGACGCCGCAGGACCGGCGGGCGGCCTCCTACTTCCACCGCCGGTCGGAGGAGGAGAACCGGATCGACTGGACCTGGCCCGCCCGGGACCTGTTCAACCTGGTCCGCGCCCAGCTCGACCCCTACCCCAATGCGTACTGCTTCCACGGGGCCGAGCGGCTGCGGATCGTCCGCGCGCGGGTCACCGAAGCGCCCTACGGCGGCACCCCGGGGCGGATCGTCATCCGCCGCGGCACCGGGGTCGTGGTCGTCGCGGGCGCCGACGCGCGCCGGGGCCGCAACCCGGGCCTGCTGGTGGAGCGGGTCCGCCTCGACGACGGCCGGGAGCTCGACGCCGCGTCGTACTTCACGCGGATGGGCGGTTACCTGACCTCGCACCCCCGGCCCTGACGGTCCCCCCGGCAACCCTGCAGCAGACTCGCCGCGAGGACCCCGACCCGCGAGAGGTGCCGCCGTGACCGCGCC
>DATLGI010000087.1:0-45523 GCA_035540535.1 Pseudonocardia sp. | reverse complement strand
CCCGCCGCCGCGGCGGCCCTGCGCACGGCCCTGCACCGCGCCGACTACACGCCCGACGGCGTGCTCGCCCTGCTCGGTGGCGACGCCCACGCCGCCCTCGGTCGCGGGGAACCCGAGCCGGCCCACCGCGCGACGGCCGGCGCCGGGGAGCTGGGCGTGCTGGTGCGGCTGTTCCTCCTCGGCGGCACCGAGCCCGAGCCCGCCGTGGCGGCCGCGCTCGCCCCGCTCCCGGTGGCCGGTGCCGCGGCGGCCGGTCTCGTGCGCCCGGCCGGCGACGGCTGGGCCGCGGCGCTGGACCTGCGCCCCTACGGCACCGACGACTCCGACGAGCGCGCCCCCGCCCGCTGGTGGGTGCTCTCCGACCTCGACCTGCCGGGCGGGCACCACCGCCAGGAGCGCGACCACGTCACCGGCGTCGGCGGGGCGTCCGTCACGCTGGCCACGGCGACCCTGCGCACCCCGGCCGGCACCGTGCTCGACCTCGGCACCGGCTGTGGCGTGCAGGCCCTGCACGCGACCCGGCACGCGGCCCGGGTCACGGCCACCGACCTCGCGCCGCGCGCTCTGGCGATGGCCGCGGCCACCTTCGCTCTCAACGAGGTCGACGTGGAGCTGCTCGACGGGCCGTGGCTCGAGCCGGTCGGGGGCCGTCGCTTCGACCGGATCGTCTCCAACCCGCCGTTCGTGCCGGGCCCACCGCGGCTCGACCTCGTCTACCGGGACCCGGGTGAGCCTGGCGACGCGGCCGTGGCCCGGCTCGTGGCGGGCCTGCCCGTCCACCTCGAACCCGGCGGTGTCGCCCAGCTGCTCGCGTCGTGGCTGCACATGACCGGCGAGGACTGGCCGGACCGGGTCCGCGGCTGGCTCCCCCCGGGCGTCGACGCGTGGATCGTGCAGCGGGAGGTGGCCGACCCGGCGCTGCACGTCGGGACGTGGCAGCGCGACGCGGGGATCGAGCCCGCGTCGCCACAGGGCCGGATCCGCGCCGCGGCCTGGCTGGACTGGTTCGCGGTCGAGCGGGTGGAGGCGATCGGGTTCGGCTTCCTGGTCCTGCGCCGGGTCCGCGACGGCACGGCACCGACCGTGGTCGTCGAGGACCTCACCGGCGCGCAGGCCGCGCCCGACGGCACCGAGGTCGCCGGCTGGCTCGACCGGGTGGACTGGCTGCGCGCGCACTCCACCGACGCCGCACTGCTCGGCGCCCGGCTCACGCTGGCCCCCGGTGTGGTCCTGGAGCGCCACGCGGTGCCGGCCACCGGCGACGACCCCGGCTGGACCGACGCGGGCGCCGCCGTGCTGCGGACCGACGGGCCCCGCTGGCGCCACGAGGTGGACGGCCCCGCGGCCACGCTGCTGGCGGGCTGTCGCGGCGCGCTGCCGCTCGGCGACCTGGTGGGGCTGCTGGCGCTCGCGCACGACCGGCCGGCCGACGCGCTGGTGGCCGCGACCCTGCCGGCGGTCCGAGAGCTGGTCCGCCACGGCCTGCTGCGCCCGGCCGGGGAGCCCGGATGAGGGCCGTGGTCGCCAGGGTCAGCAGCGCGGCGGTGCGGGTGGACGGCGCGGTCGTGGGGGCGGTCGACCAGCCGGGGCTGCTCGTGCTGCTCGGCGTGCACCGCGACGACACCGCCGCCGCCGTCGAGCCGATGGCCCGCAAGCTGCACGAGCTGCGGATCCTGCGGCCGGAGGAGACGGGCGGAGCCGAACGCTCGTGCGCCGACGCCGGAGCGCCGCTGCTGGTCGTCAGCCAGTTCACCCTGCACGGTGACACCCGCAGGGGCCGGCGGCCCTCCTGGTCGGCCGCGGCCCGCCCGGAACAGGCCGAGCCGCTGGTGGACGCGGTCGTCGCCGCGCTGCGCGGCCGCGGCGCCCGCGTGGAGACCGGGGTCTTCGGCGCCATGATGGCACTCGAGTCGGTGAACGACGGGCCGTTCACGGTCCTGGTGGAGACCTAGCCGTGGTACTGCACCAGCCCCATCACCTCGGTGCGCCAGTCCTCGTAGCGGACCTCGGAGAGCGGCTCCGGTGGCTCGGTCACCAGGCGGGCGCGCGGGTCCTCGCCACCCTGCAGCGCGTACCGCACCAGCTCGGCGTCGGTGCACCCGCCGCTCGCGACCGTCACACCCACCCCCCGCGCGGCGAGCTCGGCGCGCGTGGCGTGCGCGAGCACGTGCAGCAGCGCCAGGCGCGACTGCTCGTCGTCGGGCAGGGCCGCGCCCTCGGGGGTGTTGCCGGACACGAGGACGACGGTGGCGCCGTCGGCCAGCCGGTCGAGCACGTGCTCGACCAGGGCGAAGCGGGCCAGCAGGCCGCCGGTGAGGAACGAGCGCACGCGCCCGACGACGTGGTCGCCGGTGGGGCGGACCGCGACCGGCAGCTGGAGGTAGTGGTCGAACGGCGCGTTCCCGCCGGGGAGGTCCTCGGCGCGGCCCGCCGTGACGACCTCGTGCCCCTCGTCGCGCAGCAGGCCGGCCACCGCCGACACCCGATCGTCCGATCCCGTCACCAGTACGCGCGCCATGGCGGGCACCCTAACCCGCCGAGCGGCACCGGTCGCGCGCGACGACGACGGCCCCGTCGGGGCGCCGGTGGGCGCCCGGACGGGGCCGTCGTGTCAGTCCTGGCGGGGGGTCAGCTCTTGGCCGCACCCTTGGCCGCGCGGGCGTTGGCGTTCGCCGCGCGGGCGGCCTCACCGTTGACGTCCGAACCGGCGTGCACGGTGGCCTCGGCGGCGTTCGTCGCGTGGGCGGTGACCGACTCGGCGGCGCGGGCGGCCTGCTCGGTCACGGCCTCGGCGGCCTGGGCGCCGGAGCTCACGAGCACCTGGGCGAACCGGCGCTGGTTGTCCAGCACCTGCTGGGCGAAGTCGAAGTAGGTGTCGACGACGGCGTGGGCGTCCGGGAGCTTCGGCTGGCCGCCGGTGGCACCGGTGACGAAGCTCTGCATGGAGTCGGCCCAGGTGCGCACGGCGGTGGTGACCGCCTCCTGGCTGCGCTTGGCGATGTCGACGTACTGCTCGGTGGCCGCGGTCATCGGCTCATCCTCTCTACGTGCTCGGGGCGGGTCTGCCGATTACCAAACTATGCACCGGCGATAAGTATGTCAAGCAACGCGGGTGTGACGCCGCCTACCCGTCACCGTCGACGAAGCTTCGGTAGACACCGAGCAGCGCCGCACGCTGCTCGGGGGTCAACCGGGGGTCGTTGCGGATCGCGGCCTCGGTGTCGACGCCGCCCGCCGCGGGCTCCGGGGCCGCCGGGCCGGCCGCCGTGGCCCCGACCCAGCCCGCCTGCGCGAGCAGCTGCTCGGTCGAGAGCTGCAGGGCGTCCGCGATCGAGTGCAGCACCTTCAACGACGGCTGGTGCAGGCCCCGCTCCACCTGGCTCAGGTAGGCGTTGGACACGCTCGTCAGCGCCGCCATCTCGCGCAGCGAGAGCTGGGCGAGCTGGCGCTGGGCGCGGATGAACCCGCCCAGCGCGTTGAGCTGGGTCGACCACGCGCCACCGGCTCCCGGAACGGAGCGGCGAGCGGCCTCGTCGGCGGCGTGGTCGGCGTCGTCGGCTCCTGCGGCACTCATGGCCGTCATCATCGCGCCGCGGAAGCCCGTCCGCCCCCCGGACGCGCCCGAGGGCGGGCCGCCGCTCAACCGCGCGTGACGTAGGTGCCCGGCGCGTCCGCGAGCACCGGGTGCCGGTCGTTCCCGATGGGCGGCGGGGTGCGCATCCCGCCCGCCCGCTCCGCGATCCACGGCGTCCAGTCCTCCCACCAGCTCTTCCGGTGCTCGCCGGCGTCGGCCCGCCACCCGTCCGGGTCGGCCGGCAGCTGCGCGGACTCGCCGTACCAGTACTTCGACTTCGACGACGGCGGATTGACGACCCCGGCGATGTGGCCCGAGTTCGACATGACGAACCGGACGGTGCCGCCGAGCCGCGCCGCGCCCTTGTACACCGAGCGCCACGGGGCGATGTGGTCGTTCTCCGCGGTCACGACGTAGGCGTCCTGGCGCACGGCGTCGAGGTCGAGCCGCTCACCGGCGAGCTCCATCTTGCCCTCGGCGAGCTGGTTCTCCAGATAGCAGGTGCGCAGGTACTCCACCTGCATCGCCGCCGGCATCCGCGTCGAGTCGGAGTTCCAGCTGAGCATGTCGAACGGGGCCGGGTCCTCGCCGAGCAGCCAGTCGTTGACGACGTAGTTCCACACCAGGTCGGTGGCGCGCAGCGCGTCGAACGTGGTCTTCATGTTCTCCGCGGGCAGGTAGCCGGTGCGCTGCATGCTCCGCTCCATGCGCGCGACCGACTCCTCGTCGGTGAACACCCCGAGCTGCCCCGGCACCGTGAAGTCCAGCAGGGTGTTCATCAGGGTCAGCGAGTTGATCCGGTCCTCGCCACGGGCCGCGAGCCAGGCCGCGGTCGCGGTGGCCATCGTGCCGCCGAGGCACAGCGCGGCGACGTTGACCTTCGACGCACCGGTGATCGACTCGACGGCGTCCAGCGCGGTCAGCGGACCCTCGCGCAGGTAGTCGCTCATGGTGACGTCGCGCAGCGTCTCGTCCGGGTTGCGATAGCTGATCACGAACACCGTGTGCCCGTGCTGGACCGCCCACTCGACGAGGCTCTTCCCGGGCGCGAGGTCCATGATGTAGTACTTGTTGATCCACGGCGGCGAGAGCAGCAGCGGGATCGCGTGCACCTGCTCGGTCTGCGGCTCGTACTGGATCAGCTCGATCAGCCGGTTGCGGTACACCACCTTGCCCGGTGTCGCGGCGAGGTCCTCGCCCACGACGAACTGGCCCGGCGTGGTCTGCCGGGGCATGCCCCCGTTGCTCACCGCGTCGCGCAGCAGGTTGCGAACGCCACGCACGAGGCTGTGCCCCCCGGTCTCGAACGCCTTCTTGACCATCGTCGGGTTCGACCACGGCCAGTTCACCGGCGCGGCGGCCTCGATGATCTGGGTCACCAGGAAGTCGATCTTCCGGCGCGCCTGCGGGGTGAGGTCCAGCGACGACGAGACCGCGCGCAGGCAATCGGCGACCAGCGCGTGCTCCTGGCGGCACAGGAAGTACCAGGGGTTGCCCTCCCATGCGGGATCGGCGTAGCGACGGTCCTTCTCCGGGAGCACGGCCGGCCCCGGGTTGGCGGCACCGAGACCGCGCAGCACCGCGGCGACGGCGGCCCGACCCGACCCCGCGGCGAGGCCGAGCGCGCTGCGGGCCGCCGGTACCGGATGGGCCGCGAGCGCCCGGGCCGCCTCGGTCACCGCGCCGCCCATCCCGACCGGGTCGACCCGCGCGCGCACGCCGTCGGGGTCCAGGATCTCGCGCAGCGTCGTCGCCATCTCGGCGGCGTTCTGCCGCACCGTCGCGACCGGGTCTGCCGACTGGGTCACCATCGTCCTCCCTCGTCCGTCTGGCGGTCCAGGCCCGATCGGGCACGACCGCCGTTCCCGCACCGGGTACCCATCGTGGCCGGCTACCCACCGGTAGGGCATGCGGCGGGTGTCGACGTCACCTGAGGGCCTCCTCACCAGCGCTTTCCGCGCGCTTGCCATACCAAGCAATACCGACGGGTAGGGCAGCAGTTGCTCGGGATGTGAAGCGCTCGTTACCGTCCGGTAGCACCCGGGCGGGTCCGGGTCGAAACTGGAGACGGGAGCCCGGCCGTGACCGCTGCAACGCACGCCCCGCCCGACCGCACCGGCCCTGCCGCGCTGGCCGATCCGCTGCTGCACCTCACCCGGTACAACGCGGGCAACGCCCTGCGCGGCCTCGCCGAGGTGACCGGGACGACCAGTCGGCTGTGGCTCGAAGCGGTCACCGGGAGCACTCGCCCGGCCGCGTTGGCCGCGCGCGGACTCACCTGGTGGTCGACCGTGCTCGACCGCCGCCCGCCGACCTGGCACCTGCCGCACGAGATCGTGTTCAGCACGCGCTTCGCCCACCTCCGGGATTTCACCCGGCCCGCCGACGCCGGGGACGCGGTCGTCCCGACCCTCGTCCTGCCCCCGCAGGCCGGTCACTCGTCCACGGTCGTCGACTTCTCGCCGCAGCAGAGCCAGCTCGCCGTCCTCCGTGACGCCGGGCTGACGCGGCTGCTCGTGCTCGACTGGCGGCCCGCCACCCGCGCCACCCGGCACGTGACGATCACCGATTACCTCGACGTCATCGACCGGGCGGTGCGGCTGGTGGGCGGGGGGGTCAACCTGGTCGGCAACTGCCAGGGCGGTTGGCTGGCGGCCGTGTACACCGCGCTGCACCCCGAGCGGGTGAACACCCTGACCCTGGCCGGAGCGCCGATCGACTTCCACGCCGGTGAGTCGGTCATCGCCGCCTCGACCCGCGCCGTCACCGGTGCGTTCGGGCTCGCGCCCTACCGCGCGCTGGTCGCCGCCGGCGGGGGCAACATGCCCGGCCGCGCCGTGCTCGCGAACTTCGTCGGCATCCAGCCCCAGGCCGAGATCTCCCGGCAGCTGCAGCTGCTCGAGAACATCACCGACGTCGCGCACGTCGAGCGCTACCGGGTGTTCGAGGACTGGTTCAAGCACACCCAGGACATCCCCGGCGCGTTCTACCTGTGGCTGGTGGAGGAGCTGTTCAGCGGGAACCGGCTGATCCACGGCGAGCTCGTCGTCGACGGCCGCCGCGCCGATCTCGCCGACATCACCTGCCCGTTGTTCCTGCTCGCCGGCGACACCGACCACATCACCCCGCCCGCGCAGCTGTTCGCCGCCGCGGACGCGGTCGGCACGCCGGCCGCGCAGGTCACCCGGCGGACGGCGCGGGGCGGGCACCTGGGCCTTTTCATGGGCCGCGACGCGCTGCGCCAGGACTGGCCGGTACTGATGGAGGCGGTGCGGGCACACTCGGGCCCGGGCCCGGGCCGCCGCGGTCGGACGCGCCCGGTCGACGGCGCGGGGCCGCGACTGCCGGCGCCGTGACCGGTTCGCGCCGGCTGAGGGTCCGCTGAGGCGTGACCCGCGCCTCTCCCCCGGTCGGGGAACGATCCGTCCGCACGTGGCGTTCAACCCTCTGAGAGCCCCGGCGGGCGAGTCAGCGACCCCCGCCCGGGTCGCGCAGGGGAGGACACACATGGCAGTCAGCACGGCCACCGACGGCGTCGCGGCGCGCGTGCCCGTCCAGCGTACCGATCCGGACCCCGTCGAGACGGCGGGCGCGGAGCTGTCGGCCGAGGACCTGGACGCGCAGAGCCCGGCGGCCGACCTGGTCCGCGTCTACCTCAACGGCATCGGCAAGACGGCCCTGCTCACCGCCGCGCAGGAGGTCGAGCTGGCCAAGCGCATCGAGGCCGGCGTCTTCGCCCAGCACGTCCTGGACACCGCCGCGGCGGACGGCACGCCGATCGACCGGTCGTACGCCGCCGACCTGCGCGCGATCGCGCGGGACGGCCGGCGCGCCCGCAACCACCTGCTCGAGGCCAACCTGCGGCTGGTGGTCAGCCTCGCCAAGCGCTACACCGGCCGCGGGATGCCCCTGCTCGACCTGATCCAGGAGGGCAACCTCGGTCTGATCCGCGCCGTCGAGAAGTTCGACTACGCGAAGGGCTTCAAGTTCTCGACGTACGCCACCTGGTGGATCCGCCAGGCCATCACGCGGGGCATGGCAGACCAGGCGCGCACGATCCGGCTGCCGGTGCACCTCGTCGAGCAGGTCAACAAGCTGGCCCGGATCAAGCGCGACATGCACCAGCGGCTCGGTCGCGAGGCGACGCACGAGGAGCTCGCGCAGGAGTCGGGCCTGCCCGCGGACAAGATCGCGGACCTGCTCGACCACGCCCGGGACCCGGTGAGCTTGGACATGCCCGTCGGCGCCGAGGAGGAGGCCCCGCTCGGGGACTTCATCGAGGACGGCGAGGCCACCGACGCCGAGACCACGGTGATCTCGCACCTGCTGCACGACGACCTGCGCCGGGTGCTCGCCACGCTGGAGGACCGCGAGCAGAACGTGATCCGGATGCGCTACGGCCTCGACGACGGCCAGCCGCGCACGCTGGACCAGATCGGCCGCCGGTTCGGGCTCTCCCGCGAGCGGGTGCGCCAGATCGAGCGCGAGGTCATGGCGAAGCTGCGGGTCGGCGACCGGGCGGACCGGCTGCGCGCCTACGCCAGCTGACCGCGAGGCGCTAGCCGAGCGTGAAGGGGTCGCGGGTGCCACCGGTGAGCTCGACCCACACCGACTTGTGCTCGGTGTACTCGTACACCGACTCGACCCCGTTCTCCCGGCCCAGCCCGGACAGCCCGTAGCCGCCGAACGGCACGCTCGGCGCCACCACCCGGTAGGCGTTGATCCACACGGTGCCGGCCCTGATGCGCGCCGCCACCCGGTGCGCGCGGTGCACGTCCTTCGTCCACACCGCGCCGGCCAGCCCGTACGGAGTGTCGTTGGCGAGCTTCACCGCCTCGTCCTCGTCGGTGAAGGTCAGCGCCGAGAGCACCGGGCCGAACACCTCCTCCCGCACCACGGTCGACTCCGGGGTCACCCCGGTCAGGACGGTCGGCTGGACGAACAGCCCGCCGAGACCGGCGTCCGCGGCGCCGCCGTAGGCCACGGTGGCGCCCTCCGCCCGCGCCTTGTCCAGGTAGCCGAGCACCTTCTCGTACTGCGGGGCGTTGGCGACCGGGCCCATCTCGGTGGCGGGGTCGTTGGGGTCACCGAGCCGGATCGTCGCGGCCCGCTCGGCGACCAGGCGCACCAGCTCGTCGTGCACGTCCCGGTGCACGATCAGCCGGGAGCCCGCCATGCAGGTCTGCCCGGTCGCGGCGAAGACGCCGGCGATCACGCCGTTGGCGGCGGCGGCGAGGTCCGCGTCGGGGAACACGACCTGCGGGGACTTCCCGCCCAGCTCGAGGGTGACCCGGTTGAGGTTCTCCGCCGCCGCCCTCGCGACGGCCCGCCCGGTGGCGGTGGACCCGGTGAACGCGACCTTGTCCACCCCGGGGTGCGCGGCCAGCGCGGCGCCGGTCTCGCGGGACCGGCCGGTGACCACGTTGACGACCCCGGGTGGGAAGCCCGCCCGTTCCGCCAGCTCGACGAACCCGAGGGTGGACACCGGCGCGTGCTCCGAGGGCTTGACGACGACCGTGCACCCCGCGGCCAGCGCCGGGGCGAGCTTCCAGGTCATCAGCAGCAGCGGCGAGTTCCACGGGGTGATCGCCGCGACGACGCCGATCGGTTCGCGCCGGGTGTAGACGAGATAGTTCGGGTTGGGCGAGGGGATCTGGCGTCCCTCCAGCTTGTCCGCCAGCCCCGCGTAGTAGTGGTACCAGGTGCCGACGCCGGTGAGCTGCCCGATCATCTCGCGGTACAGCTTGCCGGAGTCGTTGACCTCGAGGCGCGCCAGCCGCTCGGCGTTCTCGCCGACCAGGTCGCCGAGCCGGCGCAGCAGCGCCGCGCGCGCGAATCCGGTGGTCGCGCCCCACCCGCCGTCCAGCGCGGCCCGCGCCGCCGCCACCGCGGCGTCGACGTCCTCCGGGCCACCGTCGGGCACGACCGCCCACGGACGCCCCGTGTACGGGTTCTGCGACTCGAAGGTGCGACCCGAGATCGCGTCGACCGGCTTGCCGCCGATCGTCATCCGGAACCGCTCGAGCTCGTCGGCCATGGTGGGGGTCCTCCTCGACAGCTGCACCGCCTCGCCGGCGACGCTACGCGGCGGCCAGGGCCGGGGCCACGACCCGTTCCGGAATCCGCGCGGTCCTCGTGGCGCCGGCCGTGCTCGCGCTCGCCCTGTCGGGCTGGGCCCGAGGTCAGGACAGCGGCGGCAGCGACGGGACCTTCGGCAGCCTCGGCACCGCGCTGGTGACCGGATCGAGCGCGTCGATCCGCTGCACCTCGCCGCAGGCGACGAGGGAGTAGCTCAGCGGGTTCACCGGCAGGGCGGTCGCGGTGGAGAAGTCGTGCTCCACCTTGCGGACCGACATCGTCCCGGCCTGCAGCAGGTAGCGCTCCCCGAGCGGGTTGCCGGCACGCAGCGTGCCGTTGCCGTCCCCGTCGACCTCCCACTCGCCGACGGTCTGGTCGCCGGGCACCGGGTTCGTGCCGTCCAGGATGCAGGGGTTGTCGTTGCTCGCCGAGCTGGTGGCGCCGTAGAAGAAGCTCACGTAGCGGGCGCCGGGGTCCATCCCGGTGGCCGTCGCGATCACCCGCTCGGCGTCCACCAGCGCCTCGCCCGACACCCCGGACCCGTTCCTCTCCGCGAGGACGACGCGGGTCGCGCCGCCGTCGGACCCGGTGGGCACGTCGGCCAGGCCGACGAGGTCCTCGGCCGTCGCCGGCGCCGGCGCGTCCTCGACGACCGGCAGGTCGGGCCCGGCTGCCGGGACCTGCGGCGGCTCGGTCACGTCGGTGCCGAGCGCGCCGCCGAGACCCGTCGCGGCGCCGTCGAGCGCGGGCGGCGGGGCGGGGTCGGCGACCGCGGGGGCGACGGGCAGTGCCACGAGGGCGGTGGCGGCCACGGTCGCGGGTGCCAGGATGCCGCGTCGCTCCCGGTGCAGGGCGTGGCGGGGTCGGGCAGGCGCGGGCAGGCGGTGACGGCCCATGGACGGTCCTCTCCTTCCGGCCCTCGGACGAGCGCGGGGAGCGCGAGGGCCCGACATCGACCCGCCGACCGTACGAGCACCGGTGCGACCGAATGCGCGAATCTGAGAGCGGAGGTCGCGCCGGTCCGCCACACGGTCGCCCCGGCGCGGCAGCGGGCGCCCGCACTGCTCCGAACGGATCACCCCGTCCGGGCCCGGCGTGTGACGATCTCTCAGCGAATCGCCCGGTGCCGGGCGCCGGCGGGGAGCCCGTCCGGGGCTGGCACGCTCGGGCCATGGTGCCTCGTCCCCGCATCGACCCCGCGCAGCGGCGGGCGCGGCTGCTCCGGCGGCACCGCCTGGCGGTCGGGCGGCGCACGGACGACGTCGTCGCGATCGCCGACGACCTGGTGGCCCTGCATTCCACCGACCCGGTGACGGTGTACCTCTCGGCGGCCGCGCGGATGCGGCGCCCGGCGCTCGCGGCTGTGGACGCCGCGCTCTACGGCGAGCGGACGCTGCTGCGCCACCACGCCATGCGGCGCACCCTGTGGGTCCTCGGGCACGAGGCGGCCCGCCTGGCCCATTACGCCGCGACCCTGGACCTGCTCGTCGTGCAACGGCGCACCCTGCTCGCGGCGCTGGCCGGCGGGGGGATCGACGCGCCGGAGGCCTGGCTCGCGGACGCCCGGACGGCGGTCCTGGCGACGCTGACCGAGGCCGGGCCGCTGTCCGCGCGGGAGCTCGGGCGGCGGCTGCCGCGGCTCTCCCTGCCCGTGCCGATCGGCAGCGGCAGGTCCGCCACCACCCAGTCCGCGCTCAGCCGCGTGCTGCTCGTGCTGGGCTTCGAGGGCTCGGTGCTGCGGGCCCGCCCGACCGGGACCTGGATCAACGGCCAGTACCGCTGGGCCGCGGCCGGGTCCTGGGTCCCCGGGGGGCTCGGCGAGCCCCTCGACCCCCGCGCGGCCGCGGCCGGCCTGGCGCGGCGGTGCCTGCGCGCCTTCGGCCCGCTCACCCGGACGGACCTGAAGTGGTGGACGGGCTGGACCGTCGCGACCACCGGCCGGGCGCTCGCCGACGTCGGCGCGGTCGAGGTCGACCTCGACGGCGGGCCCGGCCACCTGCTGCCCGACGACCTCGAACCCGTGCCGGCGGAGGAGCCCGCGGTGGCGCTGCTGCCCGGCCTCGACCCGTCGACGATGGGCTGGAAGGAGCGCGACTGGTACCTCGACCCGGCCCTCGCGCCCGCGCTGTTCGACCGGAACGGCAACGCGGGCCCGACGGTCTGGGCCGACGGCCGGATCGTCGGCGGCTGGGTGCAGCGCCGGGACGGCCCCCTCGCGGTGCGGCTGCTCGCCGACGTCGGCGCCGAGCACCGGGCCGCCGTCGACGCCGCGGCCCACGACCTGGAGGTGCTGCTCGGTCACGTCCGGTTCGCCGTGCGGTTCCCGGCCCCGCTGCAGGCCGAGCTGCTGGCCTGAACATCGGCGGGCGGCCGATCAGGCCGGTGCGGCCAGGAACCGGTGCAGGCCGTCGAGCAGCCGGTCGACGTCGGAGTCGTCGGTGTAGGGCGCCATCCCGACCCGCAGCCCGCCGCCGTCGCCGAGCCCGAGCCGGCGCGAGGCCTCGATCGCGTAGAACGAGCCGGCCGGGGCGTTGACGTCGAGCGTCGCGAGGAACTCGTAGGCGGCCACCGGGTCACGTCCGGCGAGGCTCAGCAGCAGCGTCGGCGTCCGGAACGCGGCGCGGGAGTGCAGCGTCACCCCCGGCAGGGCGGCGACGGCGTCCTCCACGCGGCGGCGCAGCCGGTCCTCGTGCGCCCCCACCGCGGCCATCGACGCGGCGAGCCGTTCCCGCCGGGTTCCGCGGGCGTCGGGGGCCAGCCCGGCGAGGAAGTCCACGGCCGCGGTGGTGCCGGCCAGCAGCTCGTAGGGCAACGTGCCGAGCTCGAACCGCTCCGGGACGGCGTCGGTGGAGGGCAGCAACTTCTGCGGCCGCAGGGTCTCCAGGAGCGCCGGGGCCGCGGCGAGCACCCCGCAGTGCGGGCCGAGGAACTTGTACGGCGAGCAGACGTAGAAGTCCGCGCCCAGGTCGGCGACGTCCACGACCGCGTGCGCGGTGAGGTGCACGCCGTCGACGTGGAGCAGGGCCCCGCGCGCGTGCACCGCCCGCGCGATCTCGGGCACCGGCGGCCGGGTACCCAGCAGGTTCGACGCCGCGGTCACCGCGACCAGCCGCGTGCGGTCCGAAAGGTGCGCGGTGACGTCGTCGACGGTGAGCTCGGCCGTCGCCGGGTCGAAGTCGGCCCAGCGCACCGTGACGCCGGCGTCCGCGGCGGCCTGCACCCAGGGCCGGATGTTGGCGTCGTGGTCGAGCCGGGTCACGACGACCTCGTCGCCCGGTGCCCAGGTGCGCGCGAGGGTGCGGGCCGTGTCGTAGGTCAGCTGGGTCATGCTGCGGCCGAACACGATCCCGCCGGGATCCGCGCCGAGCAGGTCGGCCATCGCGGCGCGGGCGGCGAGCACGACGTCGTCCGCCCGCCGCTCCGCCGCGGTGATCCGCCCGCGGTTGGCCAGCGGCGCGGCGAGCGTCGCGGCGACGGCGTCGGCGACGGCGTCGGGCACCTGGGAGCCGCCCGGCCCGTCGAAGTGCGCGGCTCCCGCGGCCAGCGCCGGGAAGCGGGCGCGCACGGCCCGCACGTCGTATCCGGTACCGGTCGTCACGCCCCGAGCCTGGCACGTCCGGGCCCCGGCCCGCCCGCCGGAAGGTCGACTACGGTGACGCGGTGTCCGGCATCACGGTGACGACCCGGGACGGCCTGCGGCTGGCCGCCCACGTGCACGGTGACGCGGCGGCACCGGTGGTCGTCGCCGTGCACGGTTACCCGGACGACCACCGCGTGTGGGACGGCGTGGTCGCGGCGTTGCGCGCCGACCACCGGGTGATCGCCTACGACGTCCGCGGCACCGGCGCCTCCGACGCGCCGCCGGATCGTGCCGGTTACGACCTCGACCGACTCGCCGACGACCTCGCGGCCGTGCTCGACCGGCTCAGCCCGGACCGGGCGGTGCACCTGCTCGCCCACGACTGGGGCGCGATCGCCTGCTGGCACGCGGTCACCGGCGAGCGGCTGCGCGGGCGGATCGCCTCCTACACCTCGATCTCCGGGCCGTGCCTGGACCACGTGGGCCTGCAGTTCCACCGCCGGGCCACACCCCGGGTGCTGCGCGAGAACCTGCAGCAGGCGGCGCGCTCCTGGTACACGGCCCTGTTCCGGATGCCGGTGCTGCCGGAGCTCGCCGTCCGGTCCGGCGCGCTCGGTGCCGTGCTCGCCGCCCGGGAGGGCGTCCCCCGCCCGACGAAGCGCGACGCCGTCAACGGCCTGCAGCTCTACCGCCGCAACATCGCCCCGCGGATCGCCCGCCCGCAGCCGCGGCGGACCGACGTCCCGGTGCAGGTGCTGGTGCCCACCCGCGACGCCTACCTCACCGACGCGGCGCAGACCGACGTCGCCGGGTACGCCGTCGACCTGCGGGTGCGCCGGATCCCGGCCGGGCACTGGCTGCCGCGGTCCCGGCCCGCGGTGGTGGCGCGGTGCGTGCGCGAGCTCGTCGCGCACGTCGAGGGCGGTCCCGAGGCGCCGGCGCTGCGCCGGGCCCGGGCGGGCGGAGGTCGCTGGACCGACCGGCTCGTGGTGGTCACCGGCGCGGGCAGCGGCATCGGCCGGGCGACGGCGCTGGCCTTCGCCCGCCGCGGCGCCGCCGTCGCCGTCGCCGACCGGGACGCGGCCGGCGCCGCCCGCACCGTCGACGCGGTGCGGGCCTTGGGCGCCGCGGCCACCGCGCACGAGGTCGACGTCGCCGACGGCGCGGCGATGGCGCGGTTCGCCCGGGAGGTCGCCGACCGGCACGGGGTACCCGACGTCGTGGTCAACAACGCCGGGATCGGGCTCGCCGGCCGGTTCGCCGACACCACGGAGGCGGACTGGCAGCGGATCGTCGACGTGAACCTGTGGGGGGTGATCCACGGCTGCCGGCTGTTCGGCGAGCAGCTGCGCGAGCACGGCGAGGGTGGTCACCTCGTCAACGTCGCCTCGGCCGCCGCGTACCTCCCGCACCGGTCCCTGGCCGCCTACGCCACGACGAAGTCCGCCGTGCTCACCCTGTCGGCCTGCCTGCGGGCCGAGCTCGCGGACGACGGGATCGGCGTGACGGCGGTCTGCCCGGGCATCGTGCACACCGACATCACCGCCACCGCCCGGTTCGTCGGGCTGGACCCGCCGGCCGAGCGACACCGGCAGCGCGCCGCCACGGCCGCGTACCGACGGCGCAACTACCCCCCGGAGCGGGTGGCCGAGCGGCTCGTGCGCGCCGTGGAGCGCGACGTGGCGCTGGCGCCGGTCACCCCGGAGGCCCACCTCGGGCTGCTCGCGTCGCGGCTGACCCCGGGCCTGCTGCGCGCGCTGGCCCGCCGCGAGCTCTGATCCGGCCCGACGGCGTTGCGCGGGCGGGGACGGCGTGGTGGACTGGTCGACGTGATCGCCCGGCCCACCGAGGGGAACGCGCCGCCCGCGCGGCCCCCTTATCGCGTGTGCCTGCTGGCGACCGACCAGCTCTCGGTCGACGACCGGCGCTGTCGCCCGGCCCCGCGGCCCGCCTGACCCCGGCTCACCGCCGGCGTCCGGGCCGCCGACGCCGTCGTCCGCCGCGATCCGGGAGCCTCCGTGAACCGTCCCGCCGTCCAGGCCACGCCCGTGCCCGGGCGCGTCGCCGCGCCCGTCCGGTGGCGCCGCACGCTGGCCCGCGTCATGGCCGCGCTGGTGGCCGCGCACGCCGCGCGCGTGCCGTTCTGACCGCCCCGCTCCGAGCCCACCCCGACATGCCTCCACGTCGGGCCGGCCGCCCCCGTGGCCGCCCCGACATGACTCCATGTCGGGCGGATTGCGTCCTGCCGACAGGGAGGTACCGACGATGAGCGAGACGGGGTCGCGACGGCTCCAGCGGGGCGGCGGCCGGCCGCTGTGGACCCAGCTGCTCCTCGATCTGCGGCGGCGCATCGAGGCCGGCCATTTCGCCGACACCTTCCCCGGCGAGCTCGCCCTCGTCGCCGAGTACGGCGTGAGCCGGCACACCGTCCGCGAGGCCTTGCGCCGCCTGCGTGAGGAGGGCACCGTCGTCGCGGGCCGCGGCCGGGCCCCGCGCGTGGCCGAGCCCGTCGAGATCGAGCAGCCGCTCGGTGCGCTCTACAGCCTGTTCGCCTCGGTCGAGGCCGCCGGCCTGCACCAGCACAACGTCGTGCAGACCCTGGACGTGCGCGCCGACGGCGTCGTCGCCACCCGGCTGGGCCTGGAGGAGTCCACGCCGCTGGTCCACCTCGAGCGGCTGCGCCTGGCCGGGCCGGAACCGCTGGCCGTCGACCGGGTGTGGATGCCCGCGAAGCTCGCCGCTCCCCTGCTCGACGTCGACTTCACCCACACCGCCCTCTACGACGAGTACGCCCGCCGCTGCGGGATCCGGGTCACCGGCGGGCAGGAGCACCTGCGCGCCGTGCTGCCGACCGCCGGCGAGCGCCGGCTGCTGGGCGTCGGCCCTGGCGTGGCCGCCTTCGCCATCGGTCGCCTCGGCTGCGCGGGCGGCCGGCCCGTGGAGTGGCGGCACACCCTCGTGCGCGGCGACCGGTTCGCCGTCACGGCGCAGTTCTCGGCGCAGGGCGGCTACACCGTCGACCTGTCCACCCCGGCCTGAGGAACTCCCGCCTGCCCGTGCCCGGCCCGATCGTGTGCCGCTCGGGCCTCAGCTGGTGAGGGTCAGCTCGAAGGCGTAGCGGCTGGCCCGGTAGACGTGCGACCCGTACTCCACTGCGCGACCCCCGGCGTCCCAGGCCGTGCGGGCCATCGTCAGCATCGGCGCCCCGCGGGTCTCGTCGAGCAACCGTGCCTCGACGGTGGTCGCGGTCTTCGCCCCGACCGTCTGGTGGGCCATCCGCGGCACGTGCCCGGCGGCGCGCAGCAGCTCGTAGAGGCCGCGATCCTGCAGGACGTCGGCGTCGATGTCGAGCAGGTCCGCCGGCACCGCGTTGCGCATCAGCGCCAACGGCTCGCCGCCGGCGTAGCGCAGGCGTTCGATCCACAGGACGTCCAGGCCGGCGGGCACGCCGAGCGCCTCGGCGACGACGTCCGGCGCCGGCCGGACCTCGAGGACGCGGACCTCGCTGCGCGGGTTGCGCCCACTCTTCACGAGGTCGTCGTACAGGCTCGACAGCTCGACCGGCCGGCGGACCTTCGGGTGCACGATCTGGGTGCCGACCCCCCGCTTGCGCACCAGCATCCCGCGTTCGACCAGGTAGGCGATCGCGCGCCGCACCGTGGGGCGCGAGACGCCGAGGCGGTCGGCCAGCTCGATCTCGTTCTCCAGCCGGCTGCCGACCGGGAGCTCGCCGCTCTCGATCAACTGCTGCATCCGGGTGGCCACCTGGAAGTAGAGGGGGACCGGGCTGTTCCGGTCCACCGGCACTTCCGGGACGCGCTGCGCCGAACGCTCCACGGCCCACTACTCCCTTCGAATGTTCTGACAAAGTATGTAAGAACAAACCGTTGACCTGGTGTGCTGCGCAGAGTACACCTGTCCGTCAACAGCACGATGACGTGTGAGGAGAGCCGATGGAGCCGCCGAGCGAGGTCCTCGCGATGGGCCGGCTGGGCGTCGACATCTACCCGCTGCAGGCCGGCAGGTCGCTGCGCGAGGTCGAGACGTTCGGCAAGTACCTCGGCGGCAGCGCCGCCAACGTGGCCGTGGCGGCCGCCCGGCACGGTCGGCGCAGCGCGTTGATCAGCCGCACGGGCCGCGACCCCTTCGGCGAGTTCCTGCACGACGCCCTGCGCGGCTTCGGCGTCGACGACCGGTTCGTGACCCCGGTCGACGGGTTGCCCACCCCCGTCACGTTCTGCGAGATCTTCCCGCCCGACGACTTCCCGCTGTACTTCTACCGGTTGCCCAGCGCTCCAGACCTGCAGATCCACGCCCGCGAGCTCGATCTCGCCGCGGTCCGCGACGCGGGGATCCTCTGGGTCACGGTCACCGGGCTGTGCCAGGAGCCGAGCCGCGAGGCGACGCTGCGGGCGCTGCAGGCCCGCGGCCGGCGCGGCATCACCGTCCTGGACCTCGACTACCGCCCGATGTTCTGGAGCTCCCGCGAGGAGGCCCGGCGGTGGGTGCGCCAGGCGCTCCCCCACGTCACCGTGGCGGTCGGGAACCTGGACGAGTGCGAGACCGCCGTGAGCACCCGCGACCCGCGGTCGGCGGCGCGCGCGCTGCACGCCGAGGGCGTCGGGCTGGCGGTCGTGAAGCAGGGCCCCGCGGGTGTCCTCGCGTCCAGCGGCACCACCGACGTGCAGGTCCCGCCCGTCCCGGTCGAGGTGGTCAACGGCCTCGGGGCCGGTGACGCCTTCGGCGGTGCCCTGTGCCACGCCCTGCTGGCCGGCTGGGAGCTGGAGCGGGCGATGCGCTTCTGCAACGCGGCCGGCGCCATCGTCGCGGGTCGCCTCGCCTGCGCCGACGCGATGCCCACCACCGCCGAGGTCGAGGCCAGGCTGCAGGAGGTCGACGTCCGTGGCTGAATCCACCGCGGTGCCCGGTGCCGCGGCCGACCTGACCGTGCTCGACGGTCTGGTCGACACCCGGGTGAACCGGCCCACCGCCATCGCCGAGGCCGCGGTGCGGCGGCGCCGGCCGCGGTCCCTGCTCGGCCCGCACCGCCGCCTCATGATGATCGCCGCCGACCACCCGGCACGCGGTGCGCTGCGCGCCGGCGAGCGACCACTGGCCATGGGGCGGCGCCGGGACCTGCTCGACCGGCTGTGCATCGCGCTCGCCCACCCGGGGGTCAACGGCGTGCTCGGCACCCCGGACGTCCTCGAGGACCTGCTGCTGCTCGGCGCACTCGAGGGCAAGGTCGTGGTCGGATCCATGAACCGGGGCGGCCTGGCCGGCACCGTGTTCGAGATCGACGACCGGTTCACCGCCTACGACGCCGCCACGATCGCGGCCTCGGGCTTCGAGGGCGGGAAGATGCTCACCCGCATCGACCCGGAGGACCCGGTCACGGCGTCGACGTTGGAGAGCTGCTCGCGGGCCGTCGGCGACCTCGCCCGGCACGGGCTGATGGCCATGGTCGAGCCGTTCATCTCGCACCGGGTGGACGGTCGGGTCCGCAACGAGCTCACCGCCGACGCGATGATCCGGGCGATGACCGTGGCCGCCGGTCTCGGCCCCACCTCGGCGTACACCTGGCTGAAGGTGCCGATCGTCGAGGACATGGAGCGCGCCATGGCCGCGACGACGCTGCCCGCGCTCGTCCTCGGCGGCGAGGTCGGCGCCGACCAGGACGCCACGTTCGCGAACTGGGCCAAGGCCCTGGCCCTGCCGACGGTGCAGGGCCTGGTCATCGGCCGCTCGCTGCTCTACCCCCCCGACGACGACGTGGCGAGCGCCGTGAACGGGGCGGTGAGCCTGCTGTGACCGAGCACGTGATCCGGCGCGGCAGCTCCGCCCAGGCACCCTTCTCGCTGGTGGTCACCCCCGAGTCGGCCGGCTGGGGCCACAGCTCGCTGCGGGTGCTGGAGCTGCCCGCCGGGGGCTCGGTCACCTTCGCCACCGGCGCGGACGAGACGGTGGTGCTCCCGCTGGCCGGCGCGGCCGCCGTGGCGTGCGACGGCCAGCTGTTCGAGCTGGTGGGCCGGCGCAGCGTCTTCAGCCGCGTCACCGACTTCGCCTACGTCCCGCGTGACGCCGACGTCACCGTGTCCTCCCGCGGTGGCGGCCGGTTCGCCCTGCCGGCCGCACGGGCGAACCGCAGGCTGCCGGCCCGCTACGGGCCCGCCGACGGCGTGTCCGTCGAGCTGCGTGGCGCCGGGCAGGCGAGCCGCCAGGTCAACAACTTCTGCATGCCGGGCACCTTCGAGGCGGACAAGCTGATCGCGGTGGAGGTGCTGACGCCGGGGGGCAACTGGTCGTCGTTCCCCCCGCACAAGCACGACGAGGAGCGCGCCGGCGAGTCGGTCCTGGAGGAGGTCTACCACTTCGAGGTCGCCGCCGGCCCCGACGGCGGCGACGGGCCCGCCTACCAGCGGGTCTACACCTCGGGGCCCGGCCGGGAGATCGACGTCTGCGCCGAGGTGCGCACCGGGGACACCGTGCTCGTCCCGCACGGCTGGCACGGCCCGTCCATGGCCACCCCCGGCTACGACCTCTACTACCTCAACGTGATGGCCGGTCCGGGCGCGGAACGGGCCTGGCAGATCTGCGACGACCCCGCCCACGCCTGGGTGCGGGGCACCTGGGACGGCCGGGCGATCGACCCCCGGCTGCCCCTGACCACCACCGAGGAGATGCAGTGAGGACCGTCCGGCTCACCGTCGCACAGGCGCTCGTGCGCTTCCTGGCGAACCAGTACAGCGAGCGCGACGGCGTCGAGCGGCGGCTGGTCCCCGGCTGCTTCGGCATCTTCGGCCACGGCAACGTCGCCGGGGTCGCCCAGGCACTGCTGGAGGTCGCGCCCACCGGCGAGCTGCCCTACCACCTGGCCCGCAACGAGCAGGGGATGGTGCATGCCTCGGTCGGCTACTCCCGGATGCGCAACCGCTTGCAGACCATGGCGTGCACGGCCTCGATCGGCCCCGGCTCGACGAACATGCTCACCGGTGCGGCGCTGGCGACGACCAACCGCATCCCCGTCCTGCTGCTGCCCTCCGACGTCTTCGCCACCCGGGTGGCGAACCCGGTGCTGCAGGAGCTCGAGCAGCCGTACGGCTACGACGTCAGCGTCAACGACGCGTTCCGGCCGCTGTCGCGGTTCTTCGACCGGGTGTGGCGTCCCGAGCAGCTCCCCGCCGCGCTGCTCGGCGCGATGCGGGTGCTCACCGACCCGGCCGAGACCGGCGCCGTGACCGTCGCGCTGCCACAGGACGTGCAGGCCGAGGCGCACGACTGGCCCGAGGACCTGTTCGTGAAGCGGGTGTGGCACGTCGCGCGCCCGGTGCCCGAACCCGCGGCGCTCGCCCGCGCGACCGCGCTGATCCGCTCGGCGCGCCGGCCGCTCCTGGTCGCGGGTGGCGGGGTGCACTACAGCGAGGCCACCGAGGCGCTGCGCCGGTTCGCCGACGCCACCGGGATCCCGGTCGCCGACACCCAGGCGGGAAAGGGTGCCCTGCTGTGGGACCACGCTGCGGCCGTCGGCGGGGTCGGCGCCACCGGCTCGCCGGTCGCGAACGCGCTGGCCCGCGACGCCGACGTCGTGATCGGCGTCGGCACCCGCTGGAGCGACTTCACCACCGCCTCCCGCACCGCCTTCCAGCACCCGGACGTCCGGTTCGTCAACCTCAACGTCGCCGGCTTCGACGCGGCCAAGCACGCGGGCGAGATGCTCGTCGCCGACGCCCGCGCGGGCCTCGACGCGCTCACCGAGGCGCTCGCCGGCCACCGTGTGGAGAACACCTGGGCCGAGCACCGGGCGCGGTGGGACCGGGTGGTCGACGACGCCTACCACCTGAACCACGCCCCGCTGCCCGCCCAGACCGAGGTGCTCGGCGCGCTGAACGAGGAGCTCGACCCGCGCGACGTCGTCGTCCAGGCGGCCGGGTCGATGCCCGGTGACCTGCAGATGCTCTGGCGCGCGCGGGACGCGAAGCAGTACCACGTCGAGTACGCCTACTCCTGCATGGGCTACGAGATCGCCGGTGCGCTGGGGGTCAAGATGGCGGCGCCAGACCGCGAGGTCTTCGCGCTGGTCGGGGACGGCTCCTACCTGATGATGTCCGGCGAGATCGCGACCGCGGTCGCCGAGGGGATCAAGCTCAACCTGGTCCTCGTGCAGAACCACGGGTTCGCCTCGATCGGCGCGCTCTCGGAGTCCGTCGGCTCCCAGCGCTTCGGCACGAGCTACCGGTACCGCGACGCGCGGACCGGCCTGCTCGAGGGCGCGCCGCTGCCGGTGGACCTGGCGGCGAACGCCGCGAGCCTCGGGGCGGACGTCATCCGCGTGCGCTCCATCGAGGAGTTCCGCGCGGTGATCCCGCGGGCCCGGGCTGCCACCCGGACCACCGCGATCCACATCGAGACCGACCCGCTCGCCCCGGTGCCGAGCTCGGAGAGCTGGTGGGACGTGCCGGTCGCCGAGGTCGCCGCGCTGGACAGCACCCAACAGGCCCGCAAGACCTACGACGCCCACAAGGCCACCCAGAAGGCATTGATCACGCCGGTCGGCGGAGAGGACACGCGGTGAGGACCATCACGCACTGGATCGAGGGCAAGCCGGCCCCCGGTGGCTCGGGGCGCACCAGCCCGGTGTGGAACCCGGCCACCGGCGCCCAGCAGGCCGAGGTCGCCCTCGCGGGCCGGGCCGACGTCGACGAGGCGGTCCGCACGGCCGCCGCGGCGTTCGAACGCTGGTCGCAGTCGTCGCTGTCGCAGCGGACGAAGGTGCTGTTCGCGTTCCGGGAGCTGGTCAACGCCCGGGTCCAGGATCTCGCCGAGATCATCGCCGACGAGCACGGCAAGGTCGTCTCCGATGCCCGCGGCGAGGTGCAGCGCGGCCTGGAGGTCGTGGAGTTCGCCTGCGGGATCCCGACCCTGCTGCAGGGCGGATTCTCCGACCAGGTCTCCACCGGCGTCGACGTGTTCTCCTTCCGCGAGCCGCTCGGGGTCTGCGCCGGGATCACGCCGTTCAACTTCCCGGTCATGGTCCCGATGTGGATGCACCCGGTGGCGATCGCCACCGGCAACACCTTCGTGCTCAAACCGAGCGAGCGCGACCCGAGCGCGTCGATGCTCGTCGCCGAGCTGTGGGCCGAGGCCGGCCTGCCCGACGGCGTGTTCACCGTCCTGCACGGTGACAAGGAGGCGGTCGACGCGCTGCTCGACCACCCGGACGTGGCGGCGGTGTCGTTCGTGGGGTCGACACCGATCGCCCGCTACATCCACGAGCGCGGGACCCGGGCCGGCAAGCGGGTGCAGGCCCTGGGCGGGGCGAAGAACCACGCCATCGTCCTGCCCGACGCGCCGCTGGACTTCGCCGCCGACCACCTGGTCGCCGCCGCGTTCGGCTCGGCCGGCGAGCGGTGCATGGCCGTCTCCGCGGCCGTCGCGGTCGGAGCCGCCGGTGACGACCTCGTCGCGGCGGTGACCGAGAAGGCCCGCGCGGTGCGGGTGGGCCCGGGCCGTGACCCGGACAGCGAGATGGGCCCGGTCGTCACCGCGGCGGCTCGCGACCGGATCGTCTCGCTGATCGGGTCGGGCGAGGAGCAGGGCGCCGAGCTCGCCGTCGACGGCCGCGACCTGCGCGTGCCCGGCCACGAGGAGGGGTTCTTCGTCGGCCCGACGGTGATCGACCGCGTGACGCGGGAGATGGACGTCTACCGCGAGGAGATCTTCGGCCCGGTGCTGTCGGTCGTGCGGGCCGACAGCGTGGACGAGGCGATCGGGCTGATCAACGCCAACCCGTACGGCAACGGCACCGCGATCTTCACCTCCAGCGGCGAGGCCGCGCGGCGGTTCCAGCGCGGGGTGAAGGTCGGGATGATCGGTATCAACGTCCCGGTCCCGGTGCCGATGGCCTACTACTCCTTCGGCGGCTGGAAGGACTCCCTGTTCGGCCAGTCGCACATCCACGGCCCGGAGGGCGTGCAGTTCTACACCCGGGCCAAGGTCGTCACCGCCCGCTGGCCGCGCACCGCCGCGGCGAGCGGATCCAGCTTCCACTTCCCCACCGCGCAGTGAGGACCGGACGATGAGCGCTCTCTCCCGGCTCACCCTCGGCACCGCCCCGGACTCCTGGGGGGTGTGGTTCGCCCGCGACGAGCACCAGGTCGGCTGGCAGCAGTACCTCGACGAGGTGGCGCGGGCCGGCTACCGCTACACCGAGCTGGGTCCGCAGGGCTTCCTGCCCCAGGACCCGGCGCAGCTGCGCGACGAGCTGGCGGCGCGCGGGCTCACCGTGTCCGGCGGCACCGTGTTCGCCGGCCTGCACAGGGGACGCGACGCCCTGGACGCGGCGAAGGAGGACTTCGGCCGCGAGGCGCGCCTGCTGAGCGCCGTCGGCGCCCGGTACCTGGTGCACCTGCCCGAGCAGTACACCGACATGCACACCGGCGAGGCCACCGAGGCCGCCGAGATCGACCCCGACCAGTGGAAGAACCTGGTCACCGGCACCGACGAGCTCGCCAGGTACCTGCTCGAGGAGTTCGGCGTCGAGCTCGTGTTCCATCCGCACGTCGACACCCACGTCGACACCCAGGTCCGGATCGAGCGCTTCCTCGCCGACACCGACCCGCGGTACGTGAACCTGTGCCTGGACACCGGGCACGTGTCCTACTGCGCCGGCGACAACGTCGCGATCATCCGGCGCTTCCCCGATCGCGTCACCTACGTGCACCTCAAGCAGGTCGACCCGGAGGTCCGCGAGCGGGTGCGCCGGGAGGGGCTCTCGCTGGCCGAGGCCGTGCCGCTCGGCGTGATGGTGGAGCCGCCGTACGGGGAGCCGGCGATGCCCCCGTTGCTCGACGCGCTGGCCGCTCTCGACCGCGACCTCTTCTGCGTCGTCGAGCAGGACCTCTACCCCGTCGAGCCGGACGTCCCGTTGCCGATCGCCGCCCGCACCGCGGGCTACTTCGTCGCCTGCGGTCTGGGGCCGGTCCGCCGCTGGCCGCACTGACGCACCACCCGACGTGCAGCCGGCCGCCCGGTCGCCTGCCCCGACAGAGAGAAGACCGATCCGATGAACACCCGTAGGACAGTCCGTGGCCTGGCCGCCGCCACGGCGGCCGTGGCCGTGCTGGCCGCGTGCAGCAGCGAGGGCGGCGCGCAGAACGAGGGCGGCGGTGCCGGTGCGCCGGCCGAGGGCGAGCAGTTCACCATCCAGATGATCACCCACGAGCAGGCGGGGGACACCTTCTGGGACAAGATCCGCGCGGGTGCCGAGGCCGCCGCCGCCGCCCACGGCATCGAGCTGCAGTACTCGAACAACGAGAACGGTCCCGAGCAGGCGACCCTGGTGCAGAACGCGATCGACAGCCAGGTGGACGGCATCGCGGTCACCCTGTCCAACGCGGACGCCGTCGTGCCCGTGGCCCGCGCCGCGTCGGACGGGGGCATCCCGGTCGTCGCCTTCAACCAGGGCTTCGACGAGTACGAGGACGCCGGCGCCATCGGTTACTACGGCTCCGACGAGCAGCTGGCCGGCGAGACGGTCGGACAGCGGATCACCGAGGACGGCGGCGGCAAGACGCTCTGCGTCATCCAGGCTCAGGGCTCGGTGGCGCTGGAGACGCGCTGCGCCGGCGTCGCGGCGACGTTCCCGAACACCGAGAACATCCAGGTGAACGGTGCCGACCTGCCGTCCGTGCAGTCGACCCTGCAGGCCAAGCTCGCGCAGGACCCGGCCATCACCCACATCGTGACCCTCGGGGCGCCCATCGCGATGGCGGCGCTGCAGGCCCAGGAGCAGGCGGGCAGCCAGGCACGGCTGATCACCTTCGACCTCAACACCGACGCCGCCCAGGCCATCCAGGACGGCCGCATCCTGTTCTCGATCGACCAGCAGCCCTACGTCCAGGGCTACATGGCCGTCACCGGGCTGTGGCTGAACCTCACCAACGGCAACGACCTCGGCGGCGGCCAGCCGGTGCGCACCGGCCCGTCCATCGTCGACCAGTCCAACATCGAGCAGATCCTGCCCTACACGCAGAACAACACGCGCTGACGCGGGTCCCCGCGGGGGGCGGCGCCGCCGCCCCCCGCGAGCCCCTCTCCCAGGAGAAACCCATGAGCGAGCTTGCGAGCGAATCATCGACACAGCGCTCACCCGAAGCGCGTACCGAACGCAGCGAGGGACTGCGATGAGCACACCCGTGGCGACACCGCCGTCCACCACCGGAACCGAACCCGCGCGAACCCAGCGGTCCCTGGTCTCCCGGGTGCTGGCCCGCCCGGAGCTCGGGGCCGTGGCGGCGGCGGTCGCGATCTTCATCTTCTTCTTCGCCGTCGCCGAGCCGTTCCGGACGCTGCCGGCCTTCGCGACGATCCTCTACGCGAGCTCGACCATCGGGATCGTGGCGGTCGGGGTGTCGCTGCTGATGATCGGCGGGGAGTTCGACCTGTCCACCGGCGTCGCCGTGGTCACCTCAGCGCTGGCCGCGGCCCTCATCGCGTTCCAGCTCAGCCTCAACATCTGGGTGGGCGTCGTGATCAGCCTGGCCCTGGCGCTGACGATCGGGTTCCTCAACGGCTATCTCGTCGTGCGGACCGGGATCCCGAGCTTCCTCATCACGCTGTCGATGTTCTTCATCCTGCGCGGCGCCAACCTCGGCACCACCAAGGCCGTCACCGGCACCGTGGCGACCGACAACGCCTCGGGCCTGGACGGTTTCGCCGCCGCCCGGGCGGTCTTCGCCGCGACGCTCGACCTCGGGTTCATCACGATCAACGTCACCGTGCTGTGGTGGATCTTCTTCGTGGCCCTCGCCTCGTGGGTGCTGCTGCGCACCCGGATCGGCAACTGGATCTACGCCGTCGGTGGCAACGCGGCCAGCGCCCGGGCGGTGGGCGTGCCGGTCCGCAAGGTCAAGATCGGTCTGTTCATGGCGGTGTCGTTCCTGACCTGGTTCTACGGCATGCACATCCTGTTCAACTTCAGCTCGGTGCAGTCCGGGCTGGGCATCGGCAACGAGTTCATCTACATCATCGCGGCCGTCGTCGGCGGCGCGCTGCTGACCGGCGGCTACGGCTCGGCCTTCGGGTCGGCGATCGGCGCCTTCATCTTCGGCATGACCACCCAGGGCATCGTCTTCGCGGGCTTCGACCCCAACTGGTTCTACACGTTCCTCGGCGCGATGCTCCTGCTCGCGGTGCTCGTCAACCTGTACGTCAAGAACTACGCCACCACGAGGAGGTGAACCCGGCATGACCGACACGATCGTGGAGCACGCCGATCCGACCCTGCACCGCGGCGAGCCGCTGGTCGAGATGGAGGGCGTCGGCAAGCGCTTCGGCCCGATCGTCGCGCTCGAGGACGTCAACCTGACCGTCAACGCCGGCGAGGTGGTCTGCGTCCTGGGCGACAACGGCGCCGGGAAGTCCACCCTCATCAAGATCATTTCAGGGCTGCACCCGCACAGCGAGGGCACCGTCAAGGTCGACGGGAAGGTGGTCCGGTTCGGCTCGCCGCGCGAGGCGCTCGACCACGGCATCGCGACCGTCTACCAGGACCTCGCCGTCGTCTCGCTGATGGAGGTGTGGCGCAACTTCTTCCTCGGCTCCGAGCTGCGCAAGGGCAACTACCCGCTCGCGCCGCTGGACATCAGGACGATGCGCGAGATCGCGGACGCCGAGCTGAGGAAGATGGGCATCCACGTCAAGGACATCAACCAGCCGATCGGCACGCTCTCGGGCGGTCAGCGCCAGTGCGTCGCGATCGCCCGGGCGGTGTACTTCGGCGCCCGGGTGCTGATCCTCGACGAGCCGACGGCCGCGCTGGGCGTCAAGCAGTCGGGCGTCGTGCTCAAGTACACCGCCGCCGCGCGCGACGCGGGTCTCGGCGTCGTGTTCATCACGCACAACCCGCACCACGCGTTCCTGGTCGGCGACCACTTCGTCATCCTCAAGCTGGGCCGGCGCGTGCTGGACCGGAAGCGGGCCGAGGTCACCCTCGAGGAGCTCACCAGCGAGATGGCCGGCGGGCGTGAGCTCGCCGAGCTGTCCCACGAGCTGAAGCGCTAGGAGCGCCGCCATGACCCTGAACGTCGGCGTCATCGGCGTGGGCATGATCGGCCAGGACCACGTCCGCCGGCTCACCCGGGTCCTGTCCGGGTCGCAGGTCGTCGCGGTCACCGACGTGGACCTCGACCGAGCGAAGGGCGTGGCGGACCACCTGCCGGACGCCACGGCGCACGCGAGCGGCCAGCAGCTGATCGACGACCCGGCCGTCGACGCCGTCGTCGTCACCTCGTGGGGCCCGACGCACGAGGAGTACGTACTCGGGTGCATCGCGGCGGGCAAGCCGGTCTTCTGCGAGAAGCCCCTGGCCACCACGCAGGAGGCCTGCGAGCGGATCATCGATGCGGAGGTCGCCGCGGGCCGGCGGCTGGTGCAGGTCGGGTTCATGCGCCGCTACGACCCGCAGTACCGCGCCGTGAAGGCGGCGCTGACCGGCGGGGAGATCGGGTCGCCGCTGCTGATGCACGCCGCCCACCGCAATCCGTCGGTGCCGCCGCACTTCACCAGCGACATGATCGTCAACGACGCCGTGGTGCACGACATCGACGTCGCCCGGTGGATGTTCGACGACGAGGTCGTCGGCGTCACCGTGTTCACCCCCCGGGTGAGCGGCAAGGCGGCGGCCGGGTTCCACGACCCGCTGCTGGTGCTGCTGGAGATGTCCGGCGGGGTGCTCGTCGACGTCGAGGCGTCGGTGAACGCCGGGTACGGATACGACATCCGCGGCGAGGTGGTCGGCGAGGACGGCACCGCCGAGCTCTCGGAGAGCGCCGGCGCGGTGGTCAAGCGCGCCGGCACCCACGCCGGACGGGTGCCGGCCGACTGGCGGGAGCGCTTCGCGCGCGCGTTCGACGCGGAGTTCCAGGAGTGGATCGACGCGGTGCGGGTGGGCGGGTCCACCGGCCCGAGCTCGTGGGACGGCTACGCCGCCGCCGTCACCTGCGACGCGGGCCTGGCCGCCCTGGCCACCCCGGGGCGGCGCGCCGCGGTGGTCCTGCGCGACCGGCCCGACCTCTACCGGCCCGATGCCGACGGGGGAGGGTGAGCGATGGTGCGGATCGCCCTCGACCCGGCGATGTACCACGCCGAGCTGACGGTGGCCGAGGAGGTGCGCAAGGCCGCCGACCTGGGCTACGAGTACCTCGAGCTCTCGCCGCGCCCGGACTGGTTCTTCTGGCACCGCTACCCGAAGGCCGACGACGACGCGATCGCCGAGGTCCGGGCGGCCTGCCGGGAGACCGGCGTGCGCATCCACACGCTGGTGCCGGTGTTCGACTGGGCCTGCCCCGACGAGCAGGAGCGCCGGGCGCAGGTGCGCAACTGGCGCCGGCTGCTGGAGATCGCCGCGGAGCTGGAGTGCCCGATCGTCAACTCCGAGCTGTCCGGCGACCCGAACGACCCGCGCCGGTCGGAGCACGCCTTCTACGCCTCGATGGAGGAGCTGATCCCGCACTTCGAGCGCTACGGGATCGGGCTGAACATCGAGGCACACCCGTACGACTTCGCCGAGCGCAACGACGACGCCGTGCACATCGTCCGCGGGCTCAACCGGCCGTGGGTGAACTACCTGTTCTGCGCGCCGCACGCCTTCCACCTCTCCGACGGGGCGGGTGACGTCGGACGGATGATGCGCTACGCCGGGCGGAAGCTCGCGCACGTGCACGTCGCCGACTGCTTCGACCACCGGGCGAACGTCGGCAACCGCTACATCGTCAACCCGCCCGGCGTCGACGCGCGGGTGCACCAGCACAACGAGATCGGCAACGGCGAGGTCGACTGGGACGAGTTCTTCTCGACCCTGCGCGAGGTGGAGTTCGACGGGGTGGCGACCGTCTGCGTGTTCGGCTGGGAGGAGGACGCCGACGGCATCCACCGGCGGATGCTGGAGCGGGTGTGTACGGAGCTCGGTGGCTGAGCGGGTCCCGGTCGGGCTGGCGGGTCTGGGCCGGATGGGCCGGGTCCACGCGGCCGCGCTGACCTCCCGGTGCACCCTGGCGCGGCTCGGGTGCGTGTTCGACGTCGACGAGGCCGCCGCGCGGGCGGCCGGCGAGCGGCTCGACGTGCCGTGGACGGCGTCCTACGACGAGCTGCTCGCCCGCTCCGAGGCGGTCGCCGTCGCCACCCCGACCGGCACCCACGCCGAGCTCGTCATGCGGGCGGCCGCAGCCGGGCGCCCGGTGTTCTGCGAGAAGCCGATCTCGCTCGACCGGGCCACCACTGTGGAGGTGATCGAGGCCGTGCGGCGGGCCGGGGTGGCCCTGCAGGTGGGCTTCCACCGCCGGTTCGACCCGGACTGGGTCGCGGTGACCGGGCGGATCAGCGCCGGCGAGCTCGGCGAGGTGACGTTGTTCCGGACGTCGCTGCGCGACATGACCCCGCCGCCGGTGCAGTTCCTGGCCGGCTCGGGCGGGTTCTTCGTCGATGTCACCGTGCACGACCTCGACGTCGCCCGGTGGATGGTCGGCGAGGTCGTCGAGGTGAGCGCGCACGGCGCCGCGACGGATCCGCAGATCGCGCGCACCGGCGACGTCGACACCGCGGTGGTGGTGCTGCGGTTCGCGAACGGCGCGCTCGGCGTGATCGACGGCAGCCGCGCGGCGCGCTACGGCTACGAGTGCGCGACCGAGGTGATGGGCACCCTCGCGACCGCCCGGATCGAGACCCCGCCCCGGCACCACTACGAGTGGCGCACCCCGGGGTGGGCGAGCCACGAACTGCCCCGGGACTTCGAGCAGCGCTACCCGTGGGCGTACGCCGCGGAGCTGGACGGCTTCGCGGAATGCGTCCGGTCCGGGGCACCGCCGCGGGTCACCGGCCTGGACGCGCTCGCCGCGTTCGACCTCGCGCGGGCGGCGGACCGGTCGTGGCGCACCGGCCGGACCGTGCCCGTCACGGCCGTCCCGGTCGAGGGCGGCGTCGAGTACGAGATCGAGGAGCAGGGATGATCGAGGAGCGGGGATGACGGACGGCGGTGCGGACCGGGTCGCGGGAGCGCCCATCTCCTGGGGGGTGTGCGAGGTGCCCGGCTGGGGCCACCAGCTGGCGCCGTCACGGGTCCTGGGTGAGATGCGCACGGTGGGGCTGGCGGCCACCGAGCTGGGCCCCGAGGGCTTCCTGCCGGCCGAGCCCGCGGCCATGGCCGACGTGCTGGCCCGCCACGACCTGCAGGCGATCGGCGGGTTCGTCCCGCTGCGGCTGCACGTGCCGGGGCACGACCCGCTCGCCGACGTCGAGCCCGTCCTCGCGCGGTACGCGGCCACCGGCTCCGGCGTCCTCGTGATCTCCGCCGACAGCGGGCGCACCGGCTACGACACCCGCCCCGAACTCGACGCGCAGGGCTGGGCGCGGCTGCTGGCCAACCTGGACCGGCTGTCCCTACGCGCGGCCGGGCACGGGGTGCGGGCGGTGCTGCACCCGCACGTCGGGACGATGGTGGAGACCCCGGACGACGTGCGCCGGGTGCTCGAGGGCTGCGCGATCCCGCTCTGCCTGGACACCGGGCACCTGCTCATCGGTGGCACCGACCCGGCCGAGCTGGCCCGCGAGGCCGCGCACCGGATCGCGCACGTGCACGCCAAGGACGTCGACGTGGCGATGGCGCGCCGCGTGCAGGACGGCAGGCTGACCTACACCGAGGCCGTGCGCGACGGCATGTACCGGGCGCTGGGCACCGGGGACGTCGACATGGGCGCGATCGTGGCCGCCCTGCGGGCCCGCGACTACGACGGCTGGTGGGTGCTGGAGCAGGACACGATCCTCACCGAGGAACCGCGCGGCGACGGCCCGGTGGCCGACGTGCACGCCAGCGCGGAGCACCTGCGGGGCCTGCTCCGGGCACGGTGAGCGGGGCGGCCCTCGGTCTGCCGGTCGGACGGTTCAGGTTTCGGCCGACGGCCGCGGCGGACCGGTGCTTCCCCGCACGACCAGGCGCGGCGCGAGCACCGTGTCCGCCGGCCCGGTGCTGTTCCCGGCCAGCCGCTGCAGGACGGCGTCCACCGCCGCCCGCGCCTGCGCGCCGGCCTCCTGGCTCACCGTCGTGAGGTCGACGTGGCGCAGGCGGGCGAGCTCGGCGTCGTCGTAGCCGACCACCGACACGTCCCGCGGCACCCGCACCCCGGCGCGCAGGAACACGTCGAGCAGCCCGACCGCGCTGCGGTCGTTGGCGGTGACGACGGCGGTGGGCAGCGCCGGTCCGGTCAACAGCTCCCGCGCCGCGCGCGCGCCGTCCTGCTCGGTGTAGCCCCCCGTCACCACGCGGGCCCGCGCCCCGTGACGGGCGGCGGCGGCGAGGAACCCGGCGCGGCGGTCCGCCGCCATCGGCGCGTCGGCGCCGTCCACGTGGACGAGGTCGCGGTGCCCCAGCCCGGCCAGATGCGCCACCGCGGCGGCGACCCCCTCGTCGTCGGCCACCCGCACGACGTCGAAGCCGGCGGGAGCGACGTGCCGGCCGACGACCACCAGCGGCACCCGCTGCCCGAGCGCGGCCAGCCGGGCCCCGGCCAGCTCGGGCGACAGCAGCACGAGTGCCTCGCAGCGCAGGTCGAGCAGCGTCTCGACCACCCGCTCCTCGTCGTGCGCCACCGTGATCGCGGACAGGGCGACGGCGTACCCGCGCGCGTCCGCGGCGAGCTGGACCTCCTCGGCGAGCTCCGCCCGGAAGGCGTCGCGCAGCACCACCGGCACGCCGAGCAGGTGGGTGCGCCGGCGCGCCAGCAGGCTCGCGGTGCGGTCGGGCCGATAGCCGAGCCCGGCCGCCGCGGCGAGCACCCGCTCGCGGGTGGCGGCGCTGGGGCCGGGCTCGCCGCGCAGCACCAGCGACACCGAGGCGGTGGAAAGGCCGACCGCGGCGGCGACGTCCTCCAGCCGCGGCCTGCGGGCGGCGTTCGCGGTGCTCACGGACGGGGCCTCCGGGGGTTGACAGCGCGGACGGACGACCGGATAGTACTCCCTGTTAAAGCGCTTTAAAGACGGGAAGGCCGCATGCCCACCAGGACCGTCACCCCGGTCGACTACGACCCGTACTCGGCGGCGTTCAAGGCCGACCCGTGGCCGGTCTACCGGCGCCTGCGCGACGAGGCGCCGGTGTACCGCAGTGCGAAGTGGGGGTTCGTCGCCCTCTCCCGCTTCGACGACGTGCGCGCCGCGGCCCGCGACCACGAGACCTTCCTGTCCTACGAGGGCATCGACATCGACGACACGGCGAAGGACATGAGCGCGCCGGGCTTCCTGCCCGACATCGACAACCCCCGCCACGACCAGCTGCGTCGCATCGTGCAGCGGACCTTCCTGCCTCGCGCGATCGCGAAGCTGGAGGACGACGTCCGCCGCGTCGTCACCGGGCTGGTCGACCGCTTCGCCGACAGCGGCTCCGCCGACCTCGCGCAGGACCTGTCCTGGCCGGTCCCGTACGCGGTGTTCTTCGACGTCCTGGGCCTGCCGGCCACCGGCTCCGACCGGGCGGACCTGATCCGCTGGTCGCACGGGCTGAAGGACCGCGAGGACGACGACCCGCGCCTCACGCCGGTCGCCTGGGACGCGCTGCACCGCACCAAGGACTACCTCGCCGAGGCGCTGACGCAGCGGCGCCGCCACCCGCGCGAGGACCTGCTCACCACGCTGGTCACCGCCGGGGCGGAGGACCACGACGGTGTCCCGTTCGCCCCGCCGGTGATCGACCGCGACTCGGAGGTCGTCGGGCTGGCCTTCGTCCTGTTCATGGCCGGGGTGGAGAGCACCTCGGCGCTGCTGTCCACCGCGTTCCACCAGCTCGCCCGCCATCCCGACCAGCGTCGCGCGCTGCTGGCCGATCCGTCGCGGATCCCGGCCGCCGTGGAGGAGGCGCTGCGCTACGAGGCACCGCTGCAGGTCGCCGGGCGCACCACCACCCGGGAGGTCGAGCTGCACGGCGTGCCGATCCCCGCCGGGCAGCGGGTCTTCCTGGTCTACGGCTCGGCGAACCGCGACGAGCGCCAGTACGACGACCCCGACCGCTTCGACGTCGGCCGGACCCCGAAGCGGCACCTGTCGTTCAGCGAGGGTCTGCATGGCTGCCTCGGCGCGCCGCTGGCCCGGCTGGAGGCGCGGGTCGCGCTGGAGGTCGCCCTGCCCAGACTCGGCGACTACGAGGTCAGCGGGCCCACCCGCCGCTACCGCAGCACGCCGAACATGCGCGTGCTCGACGCCCTGCCCGTCTCCTTCACCCCGGAGCGCACCCGATGACCGTCCTCGACACCCGCCCGCGCCCCGCCGACCTCGGCCCGGTCCCCGCCGCGGCGGGCGAGCGCGAGGTCGACACGCTCGTCGCCGCCCGGCGCCCGGCCGCCGACGGCGTGGTGGTCCTGGAGCTGCGCGCGCCCGACGGGCGGCCGCTGCCCCGCTGGGAGCCGGGCGCCCACGTCGACCTGCTGCTGCCGGGCGGCCTCTCGCGGCAGTACTCGCTGTGCGGCGATCCCGCCGACCACCACGGGTGGCGGCTGGGGATCCTCGACGAGCCGGGCGGCCGCGGCGGCTCGCGGTACGTGCACGAGCACCTGCACCCGGGCACCCCGGTGCGGGCGCGGGGCCCGCGCAACCACTTCCCGTTGCTGCCCGCGCCGCGCTACCTGTTCGTCGCCGGCGGCATCGGGATCACCCCGATCCTGCCGATGCTCGCCGCCGCGCAGGCCGCCGGTGCGGAGTGGGAACTGGTCTACGGGGGGCGGCGCCGGTCGTCGATGGCGTTCCTCGACGAGCTGGCCGGCTACGGCCACCGGGTCGCGCTCCGCCCGCAGGACGAGACCGGCCTGCTCGACCTCGACGCCCTGCTCGCCACCCCGCGCGCGGACACGCTGGTCTACTGCTGCGGGCCGGAGCCGCTGCTCGCCGCGGTCGAGCAGCGCTGCGCATCCTGGCCGAGCGGATCGCTGCGAGTGGAGCGGTTCAGCGCGCGGCCGCCGACCGAGCCCGTGCTCACCCGGGCGTTCACCGTCGAGCTCGCGCGCAGCGGGCTGAAGCTGGTGATCCCGCCGGACCGCTCGATCCTGGACGTCGCGGAGGAGGCCGGGGTCGGCGTCCTGTCCTCGTGCAGCGAGGGCACCTGCGGTACCTGCGAGACCCCGGTGCTCGACGGCGAGCCCGACCATCGCGATTCGGTGCTCACCGACGAGGAGCGGGCGGCCGACGACTGCATGATGATCTGCGTCTCGCGCTCCCGCCGCCCGCGTCTCGTCCTGGACCTGTGAGGGCGGCCGTGCCGACGCTGGGTGCCTACACCGCGGTCCTGCACGACCGCCCACTCGACGACGCGCTCGCCGTGCTGCGTGAGCTGGGCCTGCAGGGCGCGGAGGTCAACTCCGGGGGGTTCCTGCCGTCGGTGCACCTGCCGGTCGCCGACATCCGTTCGAGCGCCGACGCGCGCGCGGAGTACCTCGGCCGGTTCGCCGCCCACGACCTCACGCTGACCGCGCTCAACTGCAACGGCAACCCGCTGCACCCCGACCCCGAGGTGCGGCTGCGCCACGGCCGCGACGTGTTCGAGGCGATCGAGCTCGCCGCCCTGCTCGGCGTGCGGCGCGTGGTGACCATGTCCGGGTTGCCCGGCACCGACCCGGCGGGACGGCTGCCGGCCTGGGCCCCCCTACCCTGGGAGTCCTCGCAGCTCGACGTCCGGGACTACCAGTGGGACGAGGTCGCGATCCCCTACTGGCGGCAGGTGCAGGCCCGGGCCGCGGACGCCGACGTGCGGGTGTGCCTGGAGATGCACCCGCACAACGTCGTCTACAACCCGGGGACGATGCTGCGCCTCGCCGAGTCGATCGAGGCCACGCACGTCGGCGCGGAGATGGACCCGAGCCACCTGATGTGGCAGGGGATCGACCCCGTCGCCGCGATCGGGGCCCTCGACGGGCTGGTGTACAACGCGGCGGCCAAGGACGTCCGGATCAACCCGGCCGCGCGGGTGCACGGAGTGCTCGCCGACGGCCACGGCCGGGTCGATGCGGGGGACCCCGACGCGGTGCCGCTCGGCGGGCGCTACACGCTCTCCCGCTGGCCGGAGCACTCCTCCTGGGACTTCGTCGCGGTCGGCCGCGGGCACGACGTGGCGTACTGGGCGGAGTTCCTCCGGGCGCTGGCGAGCGTCGACCCCGACATGGCGGTGAACATCGAGCACGAGGACGCCGAGCTCGACCGCGTCGAGGGGCTGCGGTTCGCCGCGGAGACGCTGCGCGCCGCCGCCGAGCGGGTGCCGCGGTGACGGTCACCGCCGCGGGCCGGCTGCGCGCCGCCGACGTCCGGGTCGAGGACCTGGCCGCGCTCGTCGACACCGTCACCGACCCGGCGCGGGTCCCGCACGCCGCCGCCGTCGACCGCGGCGTGCCCGTCTACGAGGCCGCGACGCTGCGCGCGGCCGATCCCGAGGCCGTCCGGGCCGAGCTCGCGTCCGCGCTGGCGGACGGGCCGGGGGTCGTCGCGGTCGCGGGCGCCGTCGAGCGGACCGCGGTGGATCGCGTGACCCGCGCGTTCGACGCGCTCGTCGCGGAGCAGCGTCGCACCGGTGCGGGCGCGGGCGACCACTTCGCCGCCCCCGGGGCCAACGACCGGGTGTGGAACGCGCTGGAGAAGCTCGCCGTGCGCGACCCCGACGCGTTCGTCGACTACTACGGGAGCGAGGTCCTCGCGCTGGTCGCCCACGCCTGGCTCGGCCCGGGTTACCAGGTCACTTCCCAGGTCAACGTCGTGCACCCGGGCGGTGCGGCCCAGGTCCCGCACCGGGACTACCACCTCGGGTTCCTCCCGCTCACCACCGCCGAGCGGTATCCCGCGCATGTACACGCCCTCTCCCCCGCGCTGACCGTGCAGGCGGTGATCGCCCACGGCGACATGCCGGTGGAGAGCGGGCCGACGATGCTGCTGCCGCACTCGCAGCGCTACCCCCACGGCTACCTGATCGGGGACCGGCCCGAGTTCCGGGAGCTCTTCGCGGCCCGACACGTGCAGCTGCCGCTGCGATCCGGCGACGCCGTGTTCCTCAACCCCGCACTGCTGCACGCCGCCGGGCACAACCGCTCCGTCGACGTCCGCCGCACCGCGAACCTGCTCCAGGTCTCCTCGGCGTTCGGCCGGGCCATGGAGGCCGTCGACCGCGCGCGGGTCTGCGTGGCGATCCACCCCGCCCTGCGGGCCCGCCGCGGCGCGCCCGGCCTCGCGAACGCCGTCGCCGCGGCGGCCGAGGGCTACTCCTTCCCGACGAACCTGGACCGCGACCCGCCCGTCGGCGGGCTCGCTCCGCCCACCCAGGCCGACCTCGTGCACGCCGCGCTCGCCGAGGACTGGGACACCGACCGGCTGTGCGCCGCGCTGGCCGGGCACGCCGACCGCCGGAGGACCGCATGAGCCCCACACCCCTGCTGACCGGCAGGGTCGTCCTGGTCAGCGGCGGCACCCAGGGCGTCGGTGCGGGCGTCGCCCGCGCCGCCGCCGCGGAGGGCGCCGCCGTCGTCGTCACCGGGCGGCGGCCCGAACCCGGCGCCGCCCTGGTCGCCGAGCTGCGCGACGCCGGCGCCACCGCCCGGTTCGTCCCCTGCGACGTCGCGGACCTCGATCAGGTACGCGCCGCCGTGGCCGCCGTCGTCGACGGGTTCGGCCGGGTGGACGGGCTGGTCAACGCGGCCGGGCTGGTGGACCGGGGGACCCTGCTCGACACCACCCCCGAGCTGTTCGACGCGCACGTCGCGGTGAACCTGCGCGGTCCGTTCTTCCTGATGCAGGCCGTCGTCGCGGACATGGTCCGCCGCGGGGCGCCCGGGTCGATCGTCAACATCATCTCGGTCTCCGAGCTCGGCGGGCAGCCCTACCTCGCCCCGTACGTCGCGGCCAAGGCGGGCCTGGCGGGGTTGACCCGCAACGCTGCGCACGCGCACCGGTTCGACCGGATCCGGATCAACGGCGTCGACATCGGCTGGACCGACACCGAGGGTGAGGACGCCACGCAGCGCCGGTTCCACCACGCCGACGACGGCTGGCAGGAGCGGGCCGCGAAGGCGCTGCCGATGGGTCGGCTCAGCCGGGTCGCCGACATCGCCCCGCTCGTGGTGCTGCTGCTCTCCGACCGCAGCGGCGTCGTCACCGGCTCGGTCATCGACTGGGACCAGCACGTGCCCGGCGGGATGGACTGAGAGGGATGGACTGACATGCGGCTGGGTCTCATCGGGCTGGGCCGGATCGGCACGTTCCACGCCCGCACGCTCACTCACCTCCCCGGGGTGGACACGCTCGTCGTCACCGACGCCGACCCGGCGCGCACCGCCGCGGTCGCCGCCGACCTGGGCGCACGGCCCGCCGACTCCCCGGCGGCGCTGCTCGCCGCCGGCGTCGACGGCGTGCTGATCGCCACCGCCACCGGTGCCCATCCCGAGCTGCTGCTGGCCGCGGTCGGTGCCGGGCTGCCGACGTTCTGCGAGAAGCCGGTGGCGGCGCGGCCCGGGGACGCGGCCGGGGTCGCCCGGCACGTCGCCCGCGCGGGGGTGCCGGTGCAGATCGGCTACCCGCGCCGGTTCGATCCCGGGTTCGTGGCGGCCCGCGCGGCCGTCGCGAGCGGGGCACTGGGCCGGGTGCACACGGTGCGGTCCACAACGCTCGACCCCGCTCCCCCACCCGCGGCCTACGTCGCGGGCTCCGGCGGGATCTTCCACGACTGCGCGGTGCACGACATCGACGCCGTCCGCTGGGTGACCGGGCGGGAGGTCGTCGAGGTCTTCGCCACCGGCTCCGCCCGCGGGGCGCCGTTCTTCGCCGAGCACGGCGACGTCGACACCGCGGCCGCGGTGCTGACCCTCGACGACGGCACGCTCGCGCTCGTCTCCGCTGCCCGCTACAACGCCCGTGGCTACGACGTGCGCCTGGAGCTGCACGGAGCCGACGACAGCGTCGCCGCGGGCTGGGACGAGGGCGTCCCGCTGCGCTCGACCGAGCCCGGCATCGGCTTCCCCGCCGGCCCGCCGCACCAGTTCTTCATGGAGCGCCTCGCCGCCGCGTTCCGCGCCGAGCTCGCGGCGTTCGTCGAGGTGGTGGCGGGGACCAGGCCCTCGCCGTGCACCGTGGACGACGCGCTGGAGACGTCCTGGGTCGCCGAGGCCGCGACCGTGTCGCTGCACGAGCACCGCCCGGTCCGGGTGGCGGAGGTGCGGCCCTGACGTACGGTGGCGATACGGACCGCTGCGGATCGCGGTCCTCGGCGCCTCGTGTCGCGGGCGAACGCCGCGGCCCGGCATCGACGACGCCGTCGAGGACACGGAGCTGATCGACCTGCTACCGCGCGGCCGGCCTCGTGCCGCCCGCGCACCGGAGGTACCCGCCATGCCGGACCACCTCGACGACGCGCTGAGCACGCTGCACGACGAGTACGTCGACGCGGTGAACCGCGCCGTTGCCGAGGACCGCGCGGACCTGCTCGTCGCGCTCGTCGACGAGTACCCCGACGCGGCCCTGCGCCTGCTCGCCGCACCCCACGACGAGGGGCGCGTGGCCTGAACCGGGCGTCCCCCTAGGCTCGGCACACCGGTCCCGGGAGGCGCCAGTGATCAGCGACGACGAACGCATCGCCCTGTTCCTCGACTACGAGAACCTCGCGATCGGCGCCCGCGACGGCCTCGGGGTGTCCCCGTTCGACTTCGGCCCGGTCGCCGACGCCCTGGCCGAGCGCGGCCGCGTCGTCGTCCGCCGGGCGTACGCCGACTGGTCCGCCTTCGACGAGGACCGCAGGCTGCTCGCCAGGGCACAGGTCGAGCTCATCGAGATCCCCCAGCGCCTCGGCGGGTCGCGCAAGAACGCTGCCGACATCAAGATGGCCGTCGACGCCGTCCAGCTCGCCTACGAGCGCGGGTTCGTCACGACGTTCGCCATCGGCACCGGCGACTCCGACTTCACCCCGCTCGTGCACAAGCTGCGCGAGCTGGACAGGCGCGTGATCGGCATCGGTGTGCAGTCCTCGACCTCGGCGCTGCTGCCCCCCGCCTGCGACGAGTTCCTCTTCTACGACCGGCTGCCCGGCGTCGACGCCGCCCCGGTCCCCCGGCGCGCGCGGGGCCGGGCCCGCCCGGCCGCCACCGCGCCGGTCCAGCCGGTCACCGCGCCCACGGCGCGGCCGGTCGAGGTCGCGCCGCCGGTCGAGGAGACCGCGGTGGTCGGGGCCGACGGCGACGTCGGCGCGCTCGTCGCGCGGACCCTCACCGGGCTGCTGCGCCACACCGACGGCCCCGTGCTCGCCTCCCGGCTCAAGCGGGCGATCCTGCGCAAGGACCCGACCTTCGACGAGGCCGACCACGGCTTCCGGGGGTTCGGCGAGCTGCTGCGCCACCTGCAGAGCCGGGGCGTCGTCGAGCTGACCGACGGCACCGCGCCGGGCGACCCCGAGGTGGGCTTCCCCGAGGACGGCCCGGCCGAGGACGACGCCTTCGGGCTGCTCGTCGGCGTCGTCCGCGAGCTCCAGGCCACCGGCGCCGCGCCGCAGCTGAGCGGGCTCAAGGATCAGCTGCGCAAGCGGCTGCCGGACTTCAGCGAGAAGCGTTACGGCTTCAACGGCTTCCTGTCCTTCGCGAAGGCGGCCCGGGCGCGCGAGCTGATCGCCATGGACTGGGACGACGAGGTCGGCGACTACCTGCTGAGGGTGCCACGGTGACGACCGGTCGGCCTCAGCAGCAGGTGCAGGCCGGCTCGTCGACCGGCCGGGGTGCGGCGCAGCAGAGCTGCCCGCGCCGCGCGGCGAGCCCCTCGCGCACGGCCAGCCCGGCGAGCACGAGCGCGGCCAGGGGGTCGGCCCACCACCAGCCGAGGGTCGCGTTCAGCACCAGCCCGGCGAGCACGGCCGCGGACAGGTAGGCGCACAGCAGCGTCTGCCGGGCGTCGGCGACGGCGCTGACCGAGCCGAGCTCGCGGCCGGTCCGGCGCTGAACCCAGGACAGCACCGGCATGACCAGCACGCTGGTGGCGACCAGGGCGATCCCCACGACCGAGCGGTCCGCCTCCGCCGCCCCGAACAGGTGCCGCAGCGCCTCCACGGTGACGAACAGCGCGAGGGCGAAGAACGACCACGAGATCACCCGCAGGGCGGCCCGCTCCCGCTGCGCCGGATCGGGGGCGGCGAACTGCCACGCGACCGCCGCGGCGGAGCCGACCTCGATCACCGAGTCGAGCCCGAACCCGATCAACGCGACCGACGAGGCCAACGCGCCCGCCGTGAGCGCGACCACCGCCTCGGCGACGTTGTAGGCGATCGTGGCGCAGACCAGCAGCCGGATCCGGCGTCGCAGCACGTCACGGCGCTCGGTGACCGGCCCTGTCACGACGCGGCCCGCTGCCGGGCGTCCCCGTACACCGGGCAGAGGGCGACGGCGGCGCCGGTGGCGGCCAGCACCCGTTCCGCCGCACCCAGCAGCTCCACCAGCTCCGGGCGGGTCAGCGCGTAGAAGGACTGCCGGCCCTCGGCGCGGAAGTCGACCAGGCCGCAGCCGCGCAGGCAGGCGAGGTGCTGCGACACCGTCGACTGGGCCAGGCCCAGGGCCCGGGTGAGGTCCACCACCCGCGCCTCCCCCCGCGCCAGGCGGGCGACGATCGCGAGTCGGGCGGGGTCGCCGAGCGAGCGGAACAGCGCCACGCCGGGGGCGAGGTCGTGATTCATCGTCACATGGCGATGATAGCGACCGGCGGCGATGCCGGCGGCATCGTCGGTGCGTCGCGCCACCCGTGCCGGGTAGCTTTTCCGGCGTGGCCGAGATACCCGCGCCCGGCGCCGACGTCGCCCGCTGGGCGCTGGACGCGGGCACGGACGGGGTCGCCGTCTTCGCCGCCGACTGGACCATCACCTACATCAACGCCGCGGGCGCGGCCGTCCTCGACCATCGCGTCGAGGACCTGGTCGGCCGCAACATGTGGGAGGCCTTCCCCGAGGCCGTCGGCACCCCCTTCCACGAGTGCCTGATGCGGGCCGCCGCGACGGACGAGCCGGTGGAGTGGCAGGCCTACTACGGCCCGGTGCGGGGCTGGTTCACCGACCGGGCGCGGCGCGTCGGCGACCACATCGTCGTCGTGTACACCCGCGCCGACGACCAGCACCGGGCCGAGCTGAACCGCCAGCGCCTGGCCGCGCAGCTCCGGCTGGCCGCGGACCGGGCCGACCTGCTGCTCGCCGCGAGCGAGGCGTTCACCAGCGCGGCGGCCGAGTCGGACGTCGTCGACATCGTCGCGAACCTCACCGGCAGCGCGCTGTCCCCCGGCTACGTCGCCCTCGCCCTGCTCGAACCCGATGGCGCGCACCTGCGCCGGGTCAGCAGGGACGACCTCCCGGCGGAGGTCGCGCAGGGCCACGTGCGGATCCCGCTGTCCTCGAACCTGCCCGCGTCGGTGGCCGCGCGCACCGCCCGTCCCGTCTTCCTCGCCGATCTCGCCGCGTACGCCGCGGAGTTCGCCGACGCACTGCCGCTGGCCCGCCAGGCCGGCCTGCCCGCCCTGGCCTGCGCGCCGATGCAGGGCGCGGACGGCCCGCTCGGCGCGCTGGTGCTGGGCTGGAAGGCCCCCCGCGCGCTCGACGCCCAGGATCGCGCCGTGGTCACGACCCTCGCCGGGTACGCCGCCCAGGCGCTGCAGCGCATCCGGCGCACCGAGCAGCGGGTGAGCGAGGCCGAGGGCCGGCTCGCCGCCGCGCGCGCGGCCGTGCTGGAGATGCAGCGCAGCCTGCTGCCGGACCTGCCGCTGTTGCCGGCGGTCGAGCTCGTCGCGCACTACGCTCCCGCCGGCGCCGAGGCCCGTGCCGGCGGCGACTGGTACGACGCCGTCCCCTTCGCCGACGGCAGGGTCGCCCTGGTCGTCGGCGACGTCGTCGGCCACGGGTCGGCCGCCGCGGCGGCGATGGCGCAGCTGCGGGCCGCCGCCGAGCACCTGCTGCGGGCCGACAGGTCCCTCGGCGACACGATGGGCGATCTCGACGACGCCGCCGCCCGCCTCGCCGCGACCCGCGCCGCCACCGTCTGCATCGCGGTGCTGGCGGCCGACGGCACGCTCACCTGGGCCGCACACGGCCATCCCCCACCGCTGGCGTCTCGGCGACCGGCACGGTGCGGGTGCTGGGCGGCGACGCGGCACGGCCGCTGGGCACCGGCGGGCCGGCCGCCGGGATCCGGACGGCCGTGCTGGCCCCGGACGAGGTGCTCGTGCTCTACACCGACGGCCTGGTGGAGGCGCCGGACCGGGACCTCACCCGCGGGATCGCCGAGCTCGGCCGCACGCTCGCGGAGCTGTTGCCCGGCGCGCCGTCGCTGACCGACGCCTGTGCCGGGGCGATCCGGCGGATGACCTCCGGCGCCTCGACCGACGACGTCACGCTGCTCGCAGCCCGGCGCCGACCCGCCCCGGACGCGCTGGAGATCGCCACCGTCGCCCGCGCCGGCGAGGTGCCCCGGATCCGCCGCGAGATCGGCTCCTGGCTCGCCGAGCTCGGGGTCGAGGACGACGACTGGTCGACCGTGCAGCTGGTCGCCTCGGAGCTGGTGACGAACTCCGTCGAGCACGCCTACGCCGGCGCGGGCGGCCCGCTCACGCTGCGCATGGATTTGGACCCGCTCGGCGACCTGCTGCTGGAGGTCGTGGACGGCGGCGGGTGGCGCTCGCCGACCACCTCCCCCGGCAACCGGGGCCGGGGGCTGCACCTGGCGCGCAGCATGATGGACGACGTCGACATCGTGGCCGGGCCGTCGGGCACCCGGGTGCACGCGTGCCGTGCCCTGCGCCGGCCCGCCACCTTCGGCACCGCCGCCCCGTCGTCGCGCGCGGGGCGCGACGTGCCGTACCGCAGTGCCATCGCCCGCGGCGAGCCGCCGGTCCTACACGTCCAGGGTCCGGTGGACACGACCACGGCCGACCGCCTGCGCTCGGACGTCCTCGACGGCAGCCGCAGCGGGGCGCTGCCGCTCGTCGTCGACCTCGACGACGTGACGATGCTGGCGAGCGCCGGTGTCCGGGTGCTGCACGAGCTCGCCGGCGCGGTCGCCCTCACGCTGCGGGCCCGCCCCGGTGCGCCGGCCCGCGCGGTGGTCGACCTGACGGGGCTGCACCACCTCGTCCGGGACTGAGCCCGGTGCAGGTGCCGACGAGGCACCTCGTGCTCGACCCGCCGGCGGCGCCGCGCCCGGGCATCTTCGCCCGGACGGCCTATTGACGGCCCGGATGGGCGACCGGGTCTCCGGGTACCCCCTGGTTCCTGTCGCTGCACGGGCACGGAGCACAACGATGACCAGGTACCTCGCCACCCTCGCCGATCTCTGCTACAGCTGCATGCGCCCGCAGCGGTTCTGCGTCTGCGGGGGCCGGCGACACCTCGGAGGGCGGGGCGGACGAGCGGGCCTGTAAGCCGGATTCTGTTCCCACCGCACCTTGCGGCGCGACGGGCGGCGACCATCCATCTGGGCCCGCCGTCGCCGGCGGGCTCGAGCGACCTACCCGCAGGCTCGGACGGGCCGCCCTCGAACGCCTGCGCAGCCCCGCCCTGACGAACGGGGCCTCTTGGTCTTGCTCCGGGTGGGGTTTACCGAGCCACCCCGGTCACCCGGGGTGCTGGTGGTCTCTTACACCACCGTTTCACCCTTACCGCGTTCCGAGGAACGCGGCGGTCTGTTCTCTGTGGCACTGTCCCGCGGGTCGCCCCGGGTTGCCGCTGGCAACCACCCTGCCCTACGGAGTCCGGACTTTCCTCGACGCCCACCCCGAGGGGTGCGCACCGCGGCCGCCCGGCCTGCTCGTCCGCGAGGAGCGATGGTAGTCCTCCACCCGACATGGAGACATATCGGGCTTTGCGACGGCCGCAGGACGCCGACATGTCTCCATGTCGGGGCGGACGGGTGCGCCGCCGCCACCCGCCCGCGGCCCGCGCCGGGATAGCGTGGCGCCTCGTGATCGACGCGTCGCCGGGGGCCCTGGCGTTCCTGCTCGTGGCGGGCCTGCTCGCCGGCGCGGTGAACGCGGTAGCCGGCGGCGGCTCGCTGCTGGTGTTCCCGGCGCTGCTCGCGGTCGGGTTCCCGCCCCTGGCCGCGAACGTCACGAACTCGGTCGCCCAGTGGCCCGGCTACCTCGGCATCGTGGCCGGTGCCCGCACGGACCTGCGCGGGCAGCGCGGGCGCGTCGCGCGGACCGCCGTCGTCGCCGTCGCCGGTTCCGCGATCGGCTGCATGCTGCTGCTCGTGCTGCCGGGCTCGGTGTTCGACGCGATCGTCCCCGCACTGGTGCTGCTCGCCGCCGCGCTGATGGCGCTGCAGCCCCGGCTGAAGCGCTGGATCGGGCCGCCCGCTCCGGGTGCCCCCGACCGGCTGGTCGCGCTGTTGCCCGCCGTGTTCCTCGCGTCGGTCTACGGCGGCTACTTCGGAGGTGCGCTCGGCGTCATCCTCGTCGTGACGCTGTCCCTGTTCGCCCACGACGGCCTGGTGCGGCTCAACGCACTCAAGGGGCTGCTGTCGCTGGTGATCGCCACGGTGACCGTCGTGATCTTCTCGATCGGCGCGCCCGTCGACTGGCTCGCCGTCGCCGTGCTGGCCCCGACGACCCTGATCGGCGGCTACCTCGGCGCCCGCCTCGCCCGCCGGCTGCCCGAGAACGTGCTGCGCTGGGCCGTCGTGCTCATCGCCGTCGCCGTCGGCGTCGCGCTGCTCGTGGGATAGGGGGTGGCGGCGGGAGCGGCGGTCACGCTGCTGGTGCTGGTGCTCGTCGTGGCCACGCTGCGGCCCCGCGGCCTGCCCGAGGCCACCGTCGCGGTGCCGGCGGCGGCGGTCGTGGTGGCGGCCGGCCTGCTACCCGCCTCCGCGGCGCTCGCGGAGCTGCGCGAGCTCGGCCCGACCGTCGGGTTCCTCGCCGCGATCCTGCTTCTCGGCCACCTGACCGACGCCGAGGGCGTGTTCCGGTGGCTGGGCGCTCGCCTGGCGACGGCCTCGGCGGCCCGCCCGCGCCGGCTGTTCGGCCTGGTGTTCGCCGTGGCGGCGGGCACCACCGCGGTGCTGAGCCTGAGGTGTGTCCGAGTTAATGAACCAGTCGGGCGATGAAATACCCAGCCAGGGACGGGTCGTGATCATCGTTGGTCCTTGGTTGTGGTTCGACGGTAGTTGATCCGTGCTTCGCGGGCGGCGAGGAGCCCGTCGCGGCGGGCTTGGCGGATGCCCTCGCCGCGGCCTTCGTGTTCGTCGTCGGGGGTGACGTAGCCGATGCCGGCGTGCAACCGC
>DATLGI010000086.1:0-10084 GCA_035540535.1 Pseudonocardia sp. | reverse complement strand
CCGCAACCTGGCGCCCGAGGAGCAGGCGGCGCAGGTGGAGGTCGTCAAGCGGTCCGAGGCCGGCATGGTCACGGACCCGGTCACCTGCGCGCCCGGCGACACGCTCGCCGACGTCGACGCCCTCTGCGCCCGGTACCGCATCTCCGGGGTGCCCGTCACCGACGCGGGCGGCCACCTCGTCGGGATCATCACGAACCGCGACATGCGCTTCGAGGTCGACCACTCCCGGCCGGTGCACGAGGTGATGACGGCGGCGCCGCTGGTCACGGCCAGGGTGGGCGTCACCGCCGAGGCGGCGCTGGGGCTGCTGCGCCGGCACAAGCTGGAGAAGCTGCCGATCATCGACGGTGGCGGCATCCTCCGCGGCCTCATCACGATCAAGGACTTCAACAAGACCGAGAAGTACCCGCTCGCGACCAAGGACCCGGACGGGCGGCTGGTCGTCGCCGCCGCGGTGGGCGTCGGCGAGGACGCGTTCGTCCGCGCGATGCAGCTGGTCGATGCCGGCGTCGACATCCTCATGGTGGACACCGCGCACGGGCACTCCCGGCGCGTGCTGGAGACCGTCGCGAAGCTGCGCGCGGAGGTGGGCGAGCACGTCGACGTCGTCGGCGGCAACGTCGCCACCCGCTCCGGTGCCCAGGCGCTCGTCGAGGCCGGGGCGGACGCGGTGAAGGTCGGGGTGGGCCCCGGCTCGATCTGCACCACCCGCGTGGTGGCCGGGGTCGGCGCCCCGCAGATCACCGCGATCTACGAGGCCGCCCAGGCGTGCGCCGCCGCCGGCGTCCCGGTGATCGGGGACGGCGGCATCCAGTACTCGGGCGACATCGCGAAGGCGATCGCCGCCGGCGCGTCGACGGTGATGCTCGGCAGCCTGCTGGCCGGCACCGCCGAGTCGCCGGGCGAGGTGGTTCTCGTCGGGGGCAAGCAGTTCAAGACCTACCGCGGGATGGGGTCCCTCGGCGCGATGCGCTCCCGGGAGGCGGGCGAGGGCGGCCCGACGAAGTCGTTCTCCCGGGACCGCTACGCCCAGGACGACGTGCTCAGCGAGGACAAGCTCGTGCCCGAGGGCATCGAGGGGCGCATCCCGTTCCGCGGACCGCTGGCGCAGGTCGTGCACCAGCTCGTCGGCGGGCTGCGCTCGGGGATGGGCTACGTCGGGGCGGCGACGATCGAGCAGCTCCAGCAGGCCCAGCTGGTGCGGATCACAGCCGCCGGGTTGAAGGAGAGCCACCCGCACGACATCACGATGACCGTCGAGGCGCCCAACTACGCCGCGCGCTGACCCGGTCTCTACGCTGCTCATCCGTGCGGGACGTCGTCGAGATCGGTATGGGCCGCGAGGCCCGGCGGGCCTACGACCTCGACCAGGTCGAGATCGTGCCGTCGCGGCGCACCCGCAGCTCCAAGGAGGTCTCGACCGCCTGGCAGCTCGACGCCTACCGCTTCGACATCCCGCTGGTCACCCACCCGACCGACGCCGTGGTCTCGCCCGCCAGCGCCGTGCGGGTGGGCGTGCTCGGCGGGCTCGGCGTGCTGAATGCCGAGGGGTTGTGGGCCCGGCACGCCGACGCCGAGGGCGCGCTGGAGCGGGTGCGGGCCGCCGCGGCGGACCCGGACGACCCCGAGGCGGCCGTGCGCGTGCTGCAGGAGTTGCATGCCGCGCCGATCCGGGCGGACCTGCTGGCCGAGGCGCTGCGCACGGTCCGGGAGGCGGGGGTCACCGTCGCGGCCCGGGTGAGCCCGCAGCGTGCCCGCGAGCTGACCCCGGACCTGCTCGCCGCCGGCGTGGAGATCCTCGTGGTGCAGGGCACGATCGTCTCCGCCGAGCACGTGTCGGAGGGCGAGCCGCTCAACCTCAAGGACTTCATCGCCTCGCTCGACGTGCCGGTGGTCGCGGGCGGCGTGGGGGACTACCGGACGGCCATGCACCTGATGCGCACCGGGGCGGCCGGCGTGATCGTCGGGTACGGGGAGTCTCCGGCCACCACCACCGACGACGTGCTCGGCATCGGGGTGCCGATGGCCACCGCCATCGTCGACGCGGCGGCGGCGCGGCGCGACTACCTCGACGAGACCGGCGGCCGTTACGTGCACGTGATCGCCGACGGCGGGATCGCCGGCTCCGGCGAGGTGGCGAAGGCCATCGCGTGCGGGGCGGACGCCGTGATGCTCGGCGAGCAGCTCGCCGTTGCCGACGACGCCCCGGGCCGGGGCCTGTACTGGACCTCGGCGGCCGCGCACCCCTCGCTGCCGCGTTCGGACGTCGCGGGGTTCGGGCCGTCCGGTCGCGATCTCGACACCGTGCTCTTCGGCCCGTCGACGGCGCCGTACGGCACGGTGAACCTGTTCGGAGCCCTGCGCCGGGCGATGGCGAAGACGGGCTACTCCGACCTCAAGGAGTTCCAGCGCGTCGGGCTGACGGTCCGCGGCTGAGCCGGCGTCCTGACCTGCAACGACAGGCTCGTCGGCGCCTTTCAGGCGGCCGCCGGCGGGAGGTCGCCGTGGTCGCTCGCGAGCCCCTGGTCGCGATCCTGCCCGAGACCCATCCCGGCGCGGCCGCCGAACGGGTCGACCTGACCAAGATCCGGTACTATCGCGTGGTCGTCGCGGACTCCGTGGGAGAACGAGGTCGGCTCGATCATGCAGGCGCTCGCGCTGGTGGAGGGCGGTTCCGTGCTGCGCACTTCCTGCGGACCGCGCTGTCCACGCCCACGCCACCCACTCCACCGGAATAGTTGAGCCGGCAACCACGTTCCTTCTACTGTCTGGATGACCCGTCAACTACTTGGGGAGCTCATGAGCACAGCGATCGACTACAGCCAGCTGACCGGCGACTACACGATCGACCCGGCGCACACCCGGATCGGTTTCGTGGCCCGGCACGCGATGGTGACCAAGGTCCGCGGCGCGTTCAACGAGTTCACCGGCACCGCGCACCTCGACGGGGAGAACCTGAACCGCTCCACGGTCGAGCTGGCGATCCAGGCGACGAGCATCGACACCCGCAACGCCGACCGGGACGCGCACCTGCGCAGCAACGACTTCCTGCAGATGGACGAGTTCCCGCAGATCACCTTCCGCTCCACCGAGGTGACCTGGACCAGCGACGACGCCTTCGAGGTCACGGGCGACCTGACGGTCAAGGACGTCACACGGGCGGTGACGGTGCCGTTCTCCTTCGACGGCCAGGCCACCGACCCGTTCGGCAACGTCCGGATCGGCTTCGAGGGCTCCACCACGATCAACCGCAAGGACTTCGGCGTGACCTGGAACGCCGTACTGGAGACCGGCGGCGTGCTGGTCGGCGAGAAGATCGTGCTCGAGTTCGAGATCTCCGCGATCAAGCAGGCGTGACGGCTGCGGTGCAGCCACAGGACAGAGAGAAACGATGACTTCCGCCGATACGGCCGCACGCGCCGCCGAGCACGAGCAGATTCGTGCCCGGCTACGGAGCGAGTACCTCGCCTCGCCTGCCGACCGCCCGGCCTCGACCGCCCGGGGCCTGCACCACACACCGGGCGGATGCTTCGACGGCCCCGCCACGCTGGTCGACGTCGCCGCCGAGCGGCGTGCAGGTCACCGAGGTCATCGACCGCCAGTACTTCACCTCGATCTACTTCCGCGAGCCCGGCGGGGTGCTGTTCGAGATCGCGACCGACCAGCCGGCTTCACCGTAGACGAGCCGCTGCTGACCCTGGGCCGGCACCTGAAACTGCCCCCGTGGCTCGAACCGAACCGCGAGCAGATCGCGCGGGCTCTGCCAACCTTGCAACTGCCCGACAACGACCAGGAGAACACCCGATGAGCACGGAGCTGGATCGCCCACACGTATGGCTGCCCGGCTCCGGCACCACGCCGTTGTTGCTGCTGCATGGCACTGGGGGCGACGAGCACGACCTGCTACCGCTGCGCGAACACCTGGCCCCGGAGGCGCCGGTGCTCTCGGTGCGCGGGTCGGTGTTGGAGAACGGGATGCCGCGCTTCTTCCGGCGGCTGCGCGAAGGGGTCTTCGACGAGGACGACCTGCGCGCCCGGGCTGACGAGCTCGCCGCGTTCCTCGCCGCCGCGGAGAAGAAGTACGAGGTCGCGCCGGGATCATGGACCGCGGTCGGGTTCTCCAACGGAGCCAACATCGCCTCGGCGCTGTTGTTCGGCCACCCCGACGCGCTGACCGGCGCGGTGCTGCTGGCCGCGATGGTCCCCTACCGGGACGGCCCCCCGCAGTCGGACCTGACCGGCAGGCGCGTGCTGCTGGCCAACGGCCGGCGCGACCCCATGGCCACCGCGGAACACACCACGACCCTGTCCGAACAGCTGCGCGCCGGTGGCGCCGAGGTCACGTTGCTGCCCCACGACGGTGGACACGGCATCGACGCCCATCAGCTCCCACGCATCGCCGAATGGATCGCCGCGCAGCCGGGCATCGACGGCCGCGGCGGTACCTCCGGACGAGGGTCGTGATGACGGGCGACGGCGCGTGGCCCAGCCTGCGGGTCGCTGACTGGACCGCCACCCGGGACACTCTGCACATGTGCACCCAGATCGTCGGCAAGGTCCGGCTGGCGCACGCGCCGCTGGTGAACCACTGGTGGCAGGCCACCCTTCATGTGAGCCCGCGGGGACTGACCACGTCGGCGGTTCCCTACCCGTCCGGCATGTTCGACGTCGAGTTCGACTTCGTGGACCACATGCTGCGGATCCGCAGCAGCGGCGGCGGCACCCGCAGCGTCGCCCTGCGTTCGCGGCCGGTCGCGGAGTTCTTCGTCGAGACGATGGGTGCTCTCGCCGATCTGGGGATCGAGACGAAGATCCAGGCGCGGCCCAACGAGGTGGAGCCGTCGATCCCGTTCGCCGAGGACGACGAGCACGCCACGTACGACCCTGCGGCCGCACATCTGTTCTGGCGCCAGCTGATCCAGGCCGACCGGGTACTGAACCGGTTCCGGTCCCACTTCGTCGGCAAGGTCAGCCCGGTGCACTTCTTCTGGGGCGCCATGGACCTGGCCTGCACGCGGTTCTCCGGACGGAAAGCCCCTCCGCACCCAGGCGGTGCCCCCAACTGCGGTGACTGGGTGATGGTCGAGGGCTACTCGCAGGAGCTGAGCAGCTACGGCTTCTGGCCGGGGGGAGGCGAGGAGGGAGCGTTCTACGCTTACGCCTACCCCGAGCCCGACGGCTTCGCCGATCACCCGGTCGGCCCTGCCGAAGCGTTCTACAGCACCGAGAACGGCCAGTTCCTGCTGCCCTACGAGGCCGTCCGCACCGCCGCCGACCCCGAGCAGGCCCTGCTCACGTTCCTGCACACCACCTACGAGGCCGCCGCCGAACGCGGTGGCTGGGACCGGCAAGCGCTGGAGGACGACCCCGATCGCTGGGAGCACAACCGCTCCTGAGTCGGCCCCCGCTCGTCCGCGGCTGAGCCGACGCAACACGATGTTCCGATGGGTGTCGAGGCGGCGCCCGCGAGGCGTTGCACTGTCCGCCGGTGTAGGCGAACACGACATCGCGGAGCTCCGCGTCGACCGGCAGCGAGGATGTCGGCAACGGATTCCTCGGCCGGGCTCCGGCGGCAGATGCACCGGCCGCAGCTCGCCCACCCGGCCGCGCCGCACCCGGATCGAGCGGGCCTCGGACGCGCCACCGGAGTACGAGCGCAAGCCATCACCGTGGCGGGCGGACATGACATCTGCTCCGCGACGCAACCGGCGGATCTCCGCCCAGTCCTCCGGGCTCGATCGCGCGGCCGGCCGTCACCGCGTGCCGCTCGTGTCGTACTCGGTGAGGACCGTGCCGGACATCCATGCCCCTGCTACCAGGCGACGGGTCGGTTCCGGTGGCACCGCCGGGAGCGATGACGACCGCCCGCACCCGCCCGCCCGCGCGGAAGGATGCAAGTAGAGGCATATTGCGTACTCACCTGATGACGGAGGACCTTCTGATGCCCGACTTCCCCGCGATCGCCCACGTGGCCGTGACCGTGACCGACCTGGACACCAGCAGCGACTGGTACCGGAGACTTCTCGACGTCGACCCGGTCCTCGACGAGGATGCGGGAGGCTTCCACCACGTCGTGTTCCCCATCGGCGGTGGCATGTTGCTCGGCCTGCATGCGCACGGCGCTACCGACCGGGGAGCCAGGTTCGACGAGACGAGCGCCGGGCTGGACCACATCGGTTTCGCCTGCGCGGACCGTGCCGAGCTCGAGCAGTGGGCAGCCCGTCTCGACGAGCTGGGAATCGCGCACGGCGGTGTCGTCGATGCGCACTACGGCTCCGGTGTCTCCTTCCGCGATCCCGACAACATCGCCCTCGAGTTCTTCGCGCCGCCTGGCTGAGAACGTCGCTCCGCCCGGGCTCACCGCCGAAGGTGCGCGACCCGGGGGCGACTAGGCTGGCTGCGTGCAGCCGCCCACGGTGCTGGTCGTCGACTACGGGGCGCAGTACGCGCAGCTGATCGCGCGGCGGGTGCGCGAGGCGCAGGTGTACTCCGAGATCGTCCCGGCCGGCACGCCGGTGGCGGAGATCGTCGCCCGCAAGCCCGCCGCGCTGATCCTCTCCGGCGGTCCGGCGAGCGTGTACGCCGAGGGCGCGCCCGCCGTCGATCCGGAGCTGTTCACGTCCGGGATCCCGGTGCTGGGGCTGTGCTACGGCTTCCAGGCGATGGCGCGGGCGCTCGGCGGGGAGGTGGCCCCGGACGGCACGCGCGAGTACGGGCGCACGGAGCTGCGGGTCGCCGAGCCGGGCGCGCTGCACGACGGCCTGCCGGCGCGGCACCCGGTGTGGATGAGCCACGGCGACTCCGTCGTCCGCGCTCCCGAGGGGTTCACCGTGACGGCGTCGAGCGAGCGGGCTGCGGTGGCGGCGTTCGAGGATCCCGAGCGCCGGCTCGCCGGCGTGCAGTACCACCCCGAGGTCGGCCACTCCCCGCACGGGCAGGAGGTGCTGCGCCGGTTCCTGCACGAGCTCGCGGGCATCTCCCCGGGCTGGACCACCACGTCCATCATCTCGGAGACGGTGGAGGCGGTGCGCGCGCAGATCGGTGGCGGTCGCGCGGTGTGCGGGCTGTCCGGCGGTGTGGACTCGGCGGTGGCCGCCGCGCTGGTCCAGCGCGCGATCGGCGACCGGCTGACGTGCGTGTTCGTCGACCACGGCCTGCTGCGGGCGGGTGAGCGGGCGCAGGTGGAGCGGGACTTCGTGGCCGCGACGGGTGCGAAGCTGCACACCGTCGACGCGCGGGAACGGTTCCTCGCCGCGCTCGCCGGCGTCACCGACCCGGAGGAGAAGCGCAAGGTCATCGGCCGGGAGTTCATCCGGGTGTTCGAGGCGGCCACGGCGGAGGTCGCGGCGGGCGTCGATGCGCGCTCCGCCGGCGCTCCGCATGGCGAGCACGTCGGGTTCCTCGTGCAGGGCACCCTGTACCCGGACGTCGTCGAGTCCGGCGGGGGCTCCGGCACCGCGACGATCAAGAGCCATCACAACGTCGGCGGGTTGCCGGATGACATCGAGTTCGAGCTGGTCGAGCCGCTGCGGGCGCTGTTCAAGGACGAGGTGCGCCGGGTCGGCGCCGAGCTCGGACTGCCCGAGACGATCGTGGCGCGCCAGCCGTTCCCGGGGCCGGGTCTCGGCATCCGGATCATCGGCGAGGTCACCGCCGAGCGGCTGGGGACGCTGCGCGCCGCGGACGCGATCGCCCGCGAGGAGCTGACGGCGGCCGGGCTGGATCGCGCGATCTGGCAGTGCCCCGTGGTGCTGCTCGCCGACGTCCGCAGTGTCGGGGTGCAGGGCGACGGGCGGACGTACGGGCACCCGGTGGTGCTGCGCCCGGTCAGCTCGGAGGACGCGATGACCGCGGACTGGACCCGGCTGCCCTACGACGTCCTCGAACGGGTCTCCACGCGGATCACCAACGAGGTGGCCGAGGTCAACCGGGTCGTCCTCGACGTGACGAGCAAGCCGCCGGGGACCATCGAGTGGGAGTGACGCCCGCGGCGCGGCGGGGTCAGCGGCGAGGGCGCAGGCTGCTGGCCAGCAGCACCAGCCCGAGCAGCACGGCGGCGGCGGCCAGCACCCAGCGCGGGTCGAGCCCGCCGAGGTCGGGCGGCGTTCCGCGGAACGCCGCGCTCGCCGTTCCGAGGGTCAGCAGCCCCGCGAGCAGCGCCACCGGGTCGGGGCGGCGCCGGCGCACCGGCCGGACCCGGTCAGCCACGGCGCACCGCCACGCTGCCCAGTCCCACCTCGACGTCGAGCTCCAGCGCACGGCCGGACCGGACGCCGTCGTCGCCGAGGTCGTCGACCACCTCGAGCGAGGCGTCCGGCCCACCCGCGTCGCGACCGGCGAAGCCGACCCCGCCGAGCCCCGCGCCCGCGCGCAGCGTGAGGTCGGCGTCGGCCGGCAGCAGCACCTCGACCGAGCCCGCGCCGAGCTGCACGCGGCTGCGCACCGGTGGCGCCGCGGCCCCGGGTGGGGCCACCAGGTCGACATCGCGCAGGTCGAGGACGAGGCTTCCGGCACCGTGCTCGTACAGCGGCTCGACGGCGGCCGCGGCGGCGGGGCGCACGGTGATCTCCCCGAAGCCGCGCCAGGGGCCGGCGGGCGCGGCGAGGACCACCCAGGCCAGGGCCGAGACGAGCACCGCCACCGGGATGAGCCCGCGACCGGCCCGCAGGAACGCACCGGCGACCAGCCCGGCGCCGAGGACCGCCAGGACGACCCCGAGCAGGACCGGCGCGTCCAGCGCGCCGCCGATCAGCATCGCCAGCGCCGTCACGCCGCCGGCCAGCAGCGCCGCGGCCAGGGTGAGCGCCGTGACCGGGGGCCTGCGCCGGGCGGGCGGCTCGGCGACGGGCGCCGGTTCCGGCAGGTCCCACGCGAACGGCGCGGCGCCCAGCGGATCCCAGGTCGGCGGCCGCGGCGCGGGCCCGTCGACGCCGGCGGCCGCGACCTGCGGCCCGGCCGCGCCGGCCACGGGAGGCTTCACGAGGTCGGGTCCGGAGCCGGGATCGGCGGCACCGGCCCGGGTGGCATCGGCTCCGAGGTCGGGTTCGGCGTGGCCGGGTAGCGGCTTCGTGAGGTTGGGCCCGGCAGCGGGGCCGGTCACCGGGACGGTCGGGAAGGCAGCTTCCGGAACTCCCGCCGTCTCGGCGCCCCCGCCCGCCTGCGGGGTGCCGCGGTGGCGGTGCAGCAGGACGAGCAGGCCCAGCACGACCAGGGCGGGCAGCAGCCATCCGCCGTTCGGGTCGATCAACGCCCCCACGCCGACCAGCACGGCCACCCCGAGGCCGACGGCGGCCAGCGGGCGTGGGCGGCGCCGCGGCTCGTCGGCGCGGCCGGGCTCCGGTGGCAGCAGCAGCCAGCCCGCGACGTACAGCGCGGCGCCGACCCCGTAGACCGCGGTGACGACGAAGCCGATCCGCACGAGCACCGGGTCCAGCCGGTAGCGGCGCGCGATCGCGACCGCGACGCCCGCCACCTCCGCCCCCTCGCGCGGCCGGGCGGGCCGGGTCTCCCACATCTCGCGCAGAATATCGGGCATGTCGGCCCGGGTACGGCGGTTCTCCATGCCGTCCAGGTTGGGCGGCCCGGCGTCCGCGGTCCATCGGGGTTCACCCCGAGCAGGCCCCGGGTCCGGCCCGGTGCTCCCGGATGCCCGCGCGTGTGACGATGGACCGGTGAGTGTCCAGGCCCCCGCGCCCGCTGCTCCCGAGCTGGTCCGCCGGCGGGCGGGCAGGCTCGTCGCGGGCGTGTGCGGCGGCGTCGCCGACCACCTCGGGATCCCGGTGGTGTGGGTGCGCGCGGCGTTCGTCGTCCTCGCGGCGCTCAACGGGGCCGGCGTGCTCGGCTACGGCCTGCTGTGGGTGTTCGTGCGCCAGGAGCGGGCCGACGTCGACCGTCGGGTCTCGCCGATGGAGCGCCGGCAGGCGCTCGGGCTGGTGGCGCTCGGGATCGGCGCCGGGCTGGCGGCAGCGGCGGCGGGCAACGCGCTCGTCGGCTGGATCGTCGGTCCACTCGGGGTGGCGGCGGTCGGTGCCGCGGTGGTGTGGCGGGAGGCGGACGAGAGCCAGCGGCGGCGGTGGGCGCAGGG
>DATLGI010000085.1:0-17573 GCA_035540535.1 Pseudonocardia sp. | reverse complement strand
CCCCATCGCCGACGTCGAGCTCGACGCCGCCCGCGCCCGCCCCACCGGGGTCGACGAGCTGGACCGGGTGCTCGGTGGCGGCCTCGTCCCGGGCGCGGTGGTGCTGCTGGCCGGCGAGCCGGGCGTCGGGAAGTCGACGCTGCTGCTGGAGGTGGCCGCCCAGGCCGCCGGCCGCGGGCCGGTGTTGTACGTCACGGGCGAGGAGTCCGCGGGCCAGGTGCGGCTGCGCGCCGAGCGCACCGGCGCGGTGCACGAGCGGCTCTACCTGGCGGCGGAGTCCGACCTCGCCACCGTCGTCGGGCACATTGACGCGGTGGGCCCCGACCTCGTCGTCGTCGACTCGGTGCAGACCATGTCCACCGCGGAGGCCGACGGCGCGCCGGGCGGGGTCACCCAGACCCGCGCCGTGACGGTGGCGCTCACCGGGCTCGCGAAGGACCGCGGCCTCCCGGTGGTGCTCGTCGGGCACGTCACCAAGGACGGCGCGATCGCCGGCCCGCGGGTGCTCGAGCACCTCGTCGACGTGGTGCTGTCCTTCGAGGGCGACAAGCACTCGACGCTGCGGATGGTGCGCGGGGTGAAGAACCGCTTCGGCCCGGCCGACGAGGTGGGCTGCTTCGAGCTGCGCGACGAGGGCATCGTCGGCATGCCCGACCCCTCGGGCCTCTTCCTCGCCCGCTTCGGCGGCCCGCCGGTGCCGGGCACCGCCGTCACGATCGTCATGGACGGGCGCCGTCCGCTGCCCGCCGAGCTGCAGGCCCTCGTCGCCGGCAAGGACGTACCGAGCCCGCGTCGCGCCGTCAGCGGCCTGGACACCGCGCGCGTCGCGATGATCCTCGCCGTGCTCGAGCGCCGGGCCGGGGTGCGGTTGCACGACGCGGAGGTCTACGCCGCGACCGTCGGCGGGATGCGCGTGGTGGAGCCGGCCGCCGACCTCGCGCTGGCGCTGGCGATCACGTCGGCCCGTCGAGACGTCGCCCTGCCCGCGGACCTGGTGGTGCTCGGCGAGATCGGTCTCGCCGGCGAGGTGCGCCGGGTGACGGGGGTCGGCCGGCGGCTCGCCGAGGCGGCGCGGCTGGGATTCACCAGCGCGATCGTCCCGCCGGACTGCGGCGTGCCCGTCGACGGGATGACCGTGCAGGAGGTCGGCGACATCCGGGTGCTGACCGAGAACGTGCGCTGATCAGGGCACCCGCCGGAAGGCCGTGGGCGGGCTGACCACGTCGCCGAGCCTGGTGCGGACCTGGTACGAGCCGGCGGGCACGACCGTGCGCTCCTCGGCGCAGCCCGGGGTGCTCGTCCGGCCGGCCCACCGGACCGAGAACGCGACGGGCTGGCCGGGCACCAGCGTCCGCAGGTCGGTGCTGGGCGCGTTGACGCAGTCGTTGCTCGACCACAGCCGCTCGCTCAGGTCCTCGCTCCAGACGACGATCTCCTGGTGCTGCGAGTCGAGGTCGCGCACGCAGGGCTGCTCGGAGACGTTCGCGATGACCAGCCGCAGCACCGGGCGGTCCCCGACGCGGTGCTCGGGGGCGTCGACCTCGGCGGTCACCGCGATCATCTCGTCCGTGCACGGCACGGGGCCCGTCGGCGGGACGGGCAGCGGCGAGGGCAGCGGGCTCGTCGCCCGCGGGTTGTCGTCCGGACGCAGGCGCTCCGAGGCCACGCCGGTCGGGTCGGTGGGATCGACCGCGTCCCCGCTCGTGGCGGGTGCCGACGTCGTCGCGCGCGAGGACGACGCCGGCGCCACCGCGGGCTCCCCGGCCGTCGACTCCGTCGGTGAGCCCGCGCTCGCGACGGTGCCCACGACGAGGTGCTCCCGGTCCCGCCCCGCCGGCGCGACGAGGGCCGCGGCCGACCAGGCCAGCCCGACGAGGACGGTGACGGCCACCGCCGCCGCCACGCAGCGCCGTCTCCAGTAGACCGACGCCGGCAGCGGACCCACCGGCTCCCACATGTGACGGAGCGTATCGGCATCACTACGAAATGTGGTGGACGTGACGCGCGTTGCGCGGCGCGACGGCGCACCCGAACGGGCGGACCGGAACGGACGAGGTTGTCCCGGCTCGCGCGGGCGGGGTTGAATCATGGCGTGACGCGCATATCGCTCGCGGCCTTCTGGCCGAGCCGTCGCGTCACGCAGTTCGACGAGTCCTGTCGACCGGCCGCGTAGCGACTCACCGCACGCTCACCGGTCGCTCCGCGGTCTCTGCCGTGCCCGTCGTGCGCGCGAGCCCGCGACGCCCTCCACTCCAGCAGGAGAACCCATGTCCGTCACCGACGAACTGCTCGCCAACAACGCCCGCTACGCGCAGACCTTCTCCGGCCCGCTGCCGCTGCCGCCCGCCAAGGGGGTCGCGGTCGTCGCCTGCATGGACGCCCGGCTCGACGTCTACCGCATCCTGGGCCTGCAGGAGGGCGAGGCGCACGTCATCCGCAACGCCGGCGGCGTCGTCACCGACGACGGGATCCGCTCGCTCGCCATCAGCCAGCGCCTCCTCGGCACTCGCGAGATCATCCTCATCCACCACACCGACTGCGGGATGGTCACCTTCACCGACGACGAGTTCAAGAAGTCCATCCAGGACGACTGCGGCATCCGCCCACAGTGGGCCGCCGAGGCCTTCCCCGACGCCGAGGAGGACGTCCGGCAGTCGGTCAAGCGGATCACTGCCAGCCCCTTCGTGCCACACACCGACCAGGTCCGCGGATTCGTCTTCGACGTCGCGACCGGCAAGCTCGACGAGGTCGTCTGATCCTCGCGCGGCAGGTGGTGGCACGATCGTCGGTCGTGCCCCCGCCGGCCGTGCCCCCGCCCTCGGCGTCCCTGACCGCCCTCGTCGCGGACTGGTACCGGAACAACGCGCGCGACCTGCCCTGGCGGCGCGCGGAGTGCACGCCGTGGGGCGTTCTCGTCAGCGAGGTCATGCTGCAGCAGACGCCGGTCGCGCGGGTCGTCCCCGTGTGGCAGCGCTGGCTCCAGCGGTGGCCGCGGCCGTCGGACCTGGCCGCGGCACCGCGGGCCGAGGTGCTGCGCGAGTGGGGCAAGCTCGGCTACCCGCGCCGCGCGCTGCGGCTGCACGAGGCGGCGCGGGTGATCTCCCAGGAGCACGGCGACGCCGTCCCGGGGGAGATCGACGTGCTGGAGGCGTTGCCGGGCGTCGGTTCCTACACCGCGCGCGCCGTCACCGCGTTCGGCCACGGCAGGCGCTGCCCCGTGGTGGACACGAACGTGCGCCGGGTCGTCGCGCGGGCGGTGCACGGCGCGGGCGAGGCCGGCCCGGCGCGGGTGCGCGCCGACCTCGCCGACGTCGAGGCGCTGCTGCCAGCCGACGAGCCCGCCGCGGCGCGGCTCTCCGCGGCCCTGATGGAGCTCGGCGCCGTGGTCTGCACCGCGCGCGCACCGCGCTGCCCGGCCTGCCCGGCGCGCACCGCGTGCGCATGGCACGCGGCCGGCCGGCCGGCCTGGACCGGCCCGCGCCGACCGGTCCAGGGCTTCGCCGGCACCGACCGGCAGGTGCGCGGCCTGCTGCTGGATGTCCTGCGGAGCGCCGAGACACCCGTCGAGCGAGCTCTCCTCGATGCCGTCTGGCCCGACGCCGGGCAGCGCGACCGCTGCCTGGACTCGCTGCTCGTCGACGGACTCGCCGAGCAGGCCTCGGACGGCCGCTTCACCCTGCCGGCATGACCCGGATCCACCGTTCCCGCGATCCGGCGTCCAGGACCGCGCTGCCCGGTCGACGGTGGCGCGATTAGCCTGGGCCCATGTCCGTCGTGAAGATCAATGCGATCGAGGTGCCCGAGGGTGCGGGCCCGGAGCTCGAGAAGCGGTTCGCCAACCGGCTGCACGCCGTGGACGGCCAGCCCGGGTTCCAGTCCTTCGAGCTGCTGCGCCCGACCGGGGGCGAGACCCGCTACTTCGTCGTGACGCACTGGGACAGCGAGGAGTCGTTCCAGGCCTGGCTCAACGGGCCGGCCAAGGAGGCGCACGCGGGCGAGCGGGCACGGCCGGTCGGCACGGGCTCGTCGTTGCTGGAGTTCGAGGTCGTGCAGCGGTCCGTGGCCTCCTCCTGAGCGCAGAGCTCGACCGCGCCGCCGAGCTGATCGGTGCCGCGGGCGCGCTGCTCGTGTGCGCCGGCGCCGGGATGGGCGTCGACTCGGGGCTGCCGCGCCCGGGTGCGGGGTGTCCCGCTGTCACTTCCGCGGGCCGAGGGGTTCTGGCGGGCGTACCCGCCCTACCGGGCACTCGGCCTGCGGTTCGAGGAGCTCGCACACCCGGTGCACTTCACCGACGACCCGACGCTCGCGTGGGGCTTCGACGGCCACCGGCTCGGGCTCTACCGGCGAACGGTGCCGCACGCCGGGTTTCGCGGTGCTGCGCAGGTGGACGGATCGCGTTCCGGTGCTGGTGTTCACCTCCAACGTCGACGGCCAGTTCCAGCGGGCCGGCTTGCCGAGGACGACGTCGCCGAGGTGCACGGCTCGATCCACCACCTGCGGTGCCTCGCGGCGTGCGGACAGCCGGTGTGGCCCGCCGAGGGCGTCGAGGTGGACGTCGACGAGACGACGATGCGCGCCCGGGGCATGTTGCCGTCGTGCCCGCGGTGCGGCGCGCTCGCCCGGCCGAACATCCTGAGGTTCGGCGACGGCGGGTGGGACGGCGCGCACGCCGCGGCGCGGCTGGACTCGCACGCGGCGTGGGCCCGGTCGCACCGGGCGCACGTCGCCGTCGTCGCAGCGGAGATCCGCAAGGTCAAGGAACGGACCGACGGCGACATCGGCATGTCCGGCAGCGCGACGCTCGTGCGGTGGCTGCTGGCCCACGGCCTGCTCGACGAGCTCAACCTCCTGGTGCACCCGATCGCGGTCGGGCACGGCCGGCGGCTGTTCGAGGACACATCGACCCACCCCCTGCGCCTCGTCCGGCACGAGGCGTTCGAGACGGGCGTGCTGCACCTGACGTACGCCCCGGAGTGACGGCTGGGCCGCGCCTCAGCGCGGCCCGGCCAGGTGGGCCAGCACCGCGGCCCAGGCCGGGACGACGACGAGGTGCCCCTGCCCGGCCCGCGCGTCCAGCCGGGCCTGCGGCAGTGCCGCCCGCCACCAGCGCCCGTGGGCCGGGCCCGCAACGCCGTCGGCCTCGCCGTACACCAGCAGCACCGGCGCCCGGACGTCTCCGGGCGCGAAGCCCCACGGCGCGAGGCAGTACCCGGCGATGTCGGCGACCAGCCCCGGCGTGCCCGCGGCGAAGGCCGCGTCCAGCATCGCCGAGAGGCGCACGGTCACTCCGGGCCGGCCGAGGGTCGCTGCATCGGCGGGACCGGCGCCGATCAGTCCGAGCCGCACGTCCGCGGGCAACTCGGCGAGCCCGCCGAACGCCTCGCCCAGGGCCGCGTGCGCGACCGCCGCCGGCGCACCGCGCAATGCATCGATGCCGGCCCGGTGCTCGTCGGGGATCCACGGCACCTGCTCGTCCGGTGCGGGTGTGCCGATCAGCGCGACCCGCCCGACGAGGTCGGGTCGGCGCGCGGCCAGGGCCAGGGCGACCCGGCCACCCGCGGACCACCCGGCGACACCGGCGGTGCCGCCCGGCGGGAGCAGCTCGTCGAGGACGGCGGCGGCGTCGTCGGCCGCGGCTCCCACCGTCGCGAACGCGTCGACGACGGGATCCGAGCCGCCGTACCCGGGCCGGTCCACGCCGACGAGTCGGACGCCGGCGGCCGCGGTGGCGGCGGCGTCGGGGTCGAACGTGCCGGAACCGGGCGCGACGTGGGAGATCAGCACCATCGGGGCGTCCGGGGGCGCGTCCGGGGTCAGGTCGTGGAAGGCCACGAGCCGGCCACCGGGGCGTCGGACATGGCGGGTGGGGGTGCTCGTCGTCGTCATGGATCCAGTCTCGTCGCGTCTCGGTGACACCGTGATGTCACCGTCTTCCGGCAGGCTTCGGACTCGTGAACCGCACCGAGCGCCTGTACGCCGTCGCCGAGGAGCTCCGCACCGCGGGACCGGCGGGGCGCACGTCGGCGTGGCTCGCGCGCCGGTTCGAGGTGTCGGCGCGGACGATCAAGCGCGACGTCGACGCGCTGCTGCAGGCGGGGGTCCCGCTGTGGGCGCAGGCCGGGCCCGGCGGCGGCTACGTCCTCGACGCGGCGCGGACGCTGCCGCCGCTCAATGTCACCGGCGCGGAGGCCGCCGCCATCGCCGTCGCGCTCGCGGCACTGCCCGCCCTGCCGTTCGCGGTGGACGCCCGCACCGCGCTGGCCAAGGTGCTCGCGGCGATGCCCGATCCGGAGCGCGCCGAGGCGGAGCGGATCGCCGGCCGATTGTGGCTGCGCACGCCCGAGCAGCCGCCGCGCCCGGCCGTCGCCCGTGTCCTCGACGAGGCGGTGCGGCGGCGGCGGGTGACGGTGCTGCAGTACGCGAACGCCGAGGGGGCGCTCACGCGCCGTTCCGTCGAGCCGGTCGCGCTCGCCGCCACCGGCGGGCACTGGTACCTGCTGGCGTGGTGCCGGCTGCGGCGGGCTCCGCGGTGGTTCCGCACCGATCGGGTCCACACCGCGCACCTGACGAGCGAGGCCGCGCCGGAACACGACGCGGCGACGCTGTTCGGCACGCCGCCTCCCGACGCCGGCCCCGTCCGGCTGCGCTGACCCGGCGTGTGGGATCCCGACTCACCGGACCGGATCTCCCGACTCGGGGTACCGGATCTCCCGACTCTCGGTCAGCGGGCCGGGGAATTCGGGTGCTCGTCGAACGCGTCCGGGATGCCGTCGTCGTCGGCATCGGGCAGCAGGGGGTCCGGCAGGCCGGCGCGCACGGCCTCCAGCTGCGCGGCCAGCGCGAACCCGGCGAGCAGCGCGACGCCGGTGACGTTCGCCCACAGCAGCAGCGCCATCACCGCCGCCAGCGGTCCGTAGGTGTCGTCGAAGTTCTCGGCCAGCACGACGTACAGCGCAAGCAGACCCGAACCGGCCAGCCACGCCAGCACCGTCACCGCGGCCCCGACCCCGAGCCAGGACAGCCCCGGCTGCCGCCGTCGCGGGGCGTGCCGGAACAGCCCGGTCACCGCGACGACGAGCGCGCCGAGCCCGAGCGGCCAGCGCACCACGTCCCACACCGTCTCCGCCCCTTCGCCCCACTGGTACACCTGCTCCAGCGCATCACCGAACGGCTCGCCGACGACGATCAGCAGGAGACCCGCGGACAGGGCCACGCCGGCGGTCGCGGTGAGCACGGCGGCGCGCCCGTACTTGCGCAGGGTAGGACGGTCGCGCTTCGTGCCGTAGATCCGGTTCGCGCCCCGTTCGAGCTGAGCGAACGCCGAGGTCGCCGCCAGGAACGCGGTGAGCAGGGCGAGGACGACGACGACCTCGGCCTGCTCGCTGCGCTCCTCGCCGGTGTCCCCGGAGACGACCTGCTGCACCAGCGCGTCGCTGCTGCCCGGCGAGATCGCGACGACGGTGCGCGCCACCACCTCGGCGAACGACTCCGCGCCCATCGCCGTCGCCAGGCCGGCACCTGCGATGATCAGCGGCACCGCCGCCAGCGCGAGCTGCAGCGCGAAGGCGCGAGCGTGGCTGAAGCCGTCGCCGTAGCGGAACCGGACGAACGCCGTCGAGAACAGCTGCCCGAGGTGGTAGCGGCGCACGGTCTCCCACGCGTCGTCGGCGGACAGCAGGTCCCCGCCCATCAGCTCGGTCTCGGGAACCGGCCGCACCGAACTCACCGGGCCACGGTAGCCGCTGCAAACGGGAATCGACGGCCTCCGACTCCAACGGCGGCACCGGGCCGCCTCACACGGAACGGCGCACTCGGACGCACGGAACGGCGCACTCGCGCGGACGGAAGGGCGCACTCGCGCGGACGGCCCGCCCGGCCCCGGAACGTCAGGGGCGGGCGGGCCGTTCGGCGTCCTGCGTCAGCTGCTACTCGTCGCCGGACTTCGCCATGTCCACCGGCGGGGCGTCGGGCACCGTGACGGGCTTGGGCTCCCCGCGGAAGGTGAACCGCGCCTTGTCGTCGGCCGCCTTCGAGCCCTCGCGGGCCTCGGGGTCGAAGCCCTCGACGTCGACGATGACGATCTGACCGGGCTCCACCTCGCCGAAGAGGATCTTCTCCGAGAGCTGGTCCTCGATCTCGCGCTGGATCGTGCGGCGCAGCGGCCGGGCACCCAGCACGGGGTCGAACCCGCGGCGGGCCAGCAGGCCCTTCGCGGCCGGCGTCAGCTCGATCGCCATGTCCTTACCGGCGAGCTGCGTCTCGACCCGGGCGATCATCAGGTCGACCATCATGACGATCTGGGCCTCGGTGAGCTGGTGGAACACGATGATGTCGTCGATGCGGTTGAGGAACTCCGGCCGGAAGTGCTTCTTGAGCTCGTCCTCGACCTTGTTCTTCATCCGCTCGTAGGTCGACCCCTCGTCGTTGCCCTTCGCGAACCCGAGCCCGACCGCCTTCGAGATGTCCTGGGTGCCCAGGTTCGAGGTGAAGATGATGACGGTGTTCTTGAAGTCCACCGTCCGGCCCTGACCGTCGGTCAGCCGGCCGTCCTCGAGCACCTGCAGCAGGGTGTTGTAGACCTCCTGGTGCGCCTTCTCGATCTCGTCGAACAGCACCACCGAGAACGGCTTGCGCCGCACCTTCTCGGTGAGCTGGCCGCCCTCCTCGTAGCCGACGTACCCGGGCGGGGCGCCGAACAGCCGCGAGGCAGTGTAGCGGTCGTGGAACTCACCCATGTCGATCTGGATCAGCGCGTCGTCCTCGCCGAACAGGAAGTTCGCCAGCGCCTTCGACAGCTCCGTCTTCCCGACGCCGGACGGGCCGGCGAAGATGAACGAGCCCGACGGGCGCTTGGGGTCCTTGAGGCCGGCACGCGTGCGGCGGATGGCCTGCGAGACCGACTTCACGGCCTCCTCCTGGCCGATGATCCGCTTGTGCAGCTCGTCCTCCATGCGGAGCAGACGCGTGGTCTCCTCCTCGGTGAGCTTGAACACCGGGATCCCGGTCCAGTTGGCGAGCACCTCGGCGATCTGCTCGTCGTCGACCTCCGCGACGACGTCGAGGTCACCGGACTTCCACTGCTTCTCCCGCTCCGACTTCTGCCCGAGCAGCTGCTTCTCCTGGTCGCGCAGGTGCGCGGCCCGCTCGAAGTCCTGCGCGTCGATCGCCGACTCCTTGTCGCGACGCACGTTCGCGATCTTCTCGTCGAACTCGCGCAGGTCCGGCGGGGCGGTCATCCGGCGGATCCGCATGCGGGCGCCGGCCTCGTCGATCAGGTCGATCGCCTTGTCCGGCAGGAAGCGGTCGTTGATGTAGCGGTCGGCCAGGGTGGCCGCCGCGACCAGCGCCGGGTCGGTGATCGTGACCCGGTGGTGCGCCTCGTACCGGTCGCGCAGGCCCTTGAGGATCTCGATGGTGTGCGCGACGCTCGGCTCGCCCACCTGGATCGGCTGGAAGCGGCGTTCCAGCGCGGGGTCCTTCTCGACGTACTTGCGGTACTCGTCGAGGGTGGTGGCGCCGATCGTCTGCAGCTCGCCGCGGGCCAGCATCGGCTTGAGGATCGACGCTGCGTCGATCGCGCCCTCCGCGGCGCCCGCCCCGACGAGGGTGTGGATCTCGTCGATGAACAGGATGATGTCGCCGCGCGTGCGGATCTCCTTGAGCACCTTCTTGAGGCGCTCCTCGAAGTCACCGCGGTAGCGGGAACCGGCGACCAGCGAACCGAGGTCGAGCGTGTAGAGCTGCTTGTCCTTGAGCGTCTCGGGCACCTCGCCCTTGACGATGCCCTGGGCCAGCCCCTCGACGACGGCGGTCTTGCCGACGCCGGGCTCGCCGATGAGCACCGGGTTGTTCTTGGTCCTCCGGGAGAGGACCTGCATGACCCGCTCGATCTCCTTCTCCCGGCCGATGACCGGGTCCAGCTTGCCCTCGCGGGCCGACTGGGTGAGGTTGCGACCGAACTGGTCGAGCACCAGCGAGGACGACGGGGCACCCTCGCCGCGACCCGTGGAGGCCTCGGCGGGCTCCTTGCCCTGGTAGCCGGAGAGCAGCTGCAGGACCTGCTGGCGGACGCGGTTGAGATCCGCCCCCAGCTTGACCAGCACCTGCGCGGCGACGCCCTCGCCCTCGCGGATGAGACCGAGCAGGATGTGCTCGGTGCCGATGTAGTTGTGGCCGAGCTGCAGCGCCTCGCGCAGCGACAGCTCGAGCACCTTCTTCGCCCGCGGCGTGAACGGGATGTGTCCGCTCGGCGCCTGCTGACCCTGGCCGATGATCTCCTCGACCTGCTGGCGCACGCCCTCCAGAGCGATACCCAGGGACTCGAGCGCCTTCGCGGCCACTCCCTCGCCCTCGTGGATCAGGCCGAGGAGGATGTGCTCGGTGCCGATGTAGTTGTGGTTGAGCATCCTGGCTTCTTCCTGCGCCAGGACGACAACCCGCCTCGCCCGGTCGGTGAACCTCTCGAACATTCGCACTCCTAGCCTGCTGCGCCCACTCGTGCGGCACGCTCCATGACGCTGCGCCGCGGACGCCCTGCACCACTGTATCGGCCGGGACCCGGGTGCGCCCCTGACGGCGTTCGATCGGACCCGGCGGACGGGTCCGCCGCCGGTCCGGGTCAACGCCGGCCCGGCACGCGGTGTTCCCGCCCCGGACACGCGGACGGCACTCCCCGATCGTCCGGGAGTGCCGTCGCGGTGCAGCGGTTCAGTTCTCCTTGTGGTACGCCTCGAGCACCTCGGCCGGGATCCGGCCGCGGTCCGAGACCTTCATCCCGCGCTTGCGCGCCCATTCCCGGATCGCCTGGTTCTGCTCACGGTCGACCGACGAGCGGCGGGGGGCCGCGGCCCCGCCACCGCCCGCGCCGACGGCCGACCGCCGCCGGCCGACCGCGCGCCGCGCCGCGCCGACGTACTCCGCCAGCACGTCACGCAGCTTCTCCGCATTCTTCGTGGACAGGTCGATCTCGTAGGCCTTGCCGTCGATACCGAACTCGACCGTCTCGTCGGCGGCCTCGCCGTCCAGGTCGTCGACCAGCCGGATCTCCCGGATCTGCGCCACCGCCGCAGCCCTCCGTACTTCGTGATTGTCTCGATGTGGCGGCGAGTGCCGCATGCGCGCAGATTAGCTCTTTGCCAGAGACGCTGTCGAGTCGCCCCACCGGTGGTGCTACTCGGATCGCACCAACGGGTAGAGAATCGTTTCGCGGATGCCCAGACCGGTCAGCGTCATCAACAGCCGGTCGATCCCCATTCCCATCCCGCCGGTCGGCGGCATTCCGTACTCCATCGCGCGCAGGAAGTCCTCGTCGAGCTGCATCGCCTCGGGGTCGCCGGCCGCGGCGAGCACCGACTGGGCGTGCAGCCGCTCCCGCTGCACGACCGGGTCCACCAGCTCGGAATAGGCCGTGGCCAGCTCCGTCCCGAAGACGATCAGGTCCCAGGACTCGGCCAGGCGCGGGTCGTCGCGGTGCTGGCGGGTCAGCGGCCGGACCTCCACGGGGTAGTCGCGGACGAAGGTCGGTTCGACGAGCGTGTGCTCGACGAGCTTCTCGAACAGCTCCAGCACGATCTCACCGGGGCCCCAGGAATCCTTCAGTTCCACGTCGTGGGCGGCCGCGAGCTTTCGCAGCCGCTCCTCCGACGTGGCCGGGGTCACGTTCTCCCCGACCGCTTCCGAGACCACCTCGTGCAACGTCACGGAACGCCACGAACCGCCCAGATCATGAACACTTCCGTCGGCGTGCCGCACGACGGTGGAACCGAACACGGCCCGCGCGCACTCCTGCACGAGCGTTCGGGTGAGTTCGGCCATGTCGTCATAGGTGGCGTAGGCCTGGTAGGCCTCGAGCATGGTGAACTCGGGCGAGTGCGACGAGTCGATGCCCTCGTTACGGAACACGCGATTCACCTCGAACACCCGCTCCATACCGCCGACCACACAGCGCTTGAGGTGGAGTTCGAGCGCTATGCGCAGGTAGAGATCGGTGTCGATCGCGTTCGCATGCGTGACGAACGGCCGTGCGGCCGCGCCGCCGTGCAGCAGTTGCAGGACGGGCGTCTCGACCTCCACGAACTCCCGCCCGTGCAGCACTTCCCGCACGGTGCGCACCGCGCGGGCGCGGATGCGGGCGGTCTCGCGGGCCTGCGGGCGCACGACGAGATCGACGTAGCGCTGGCGGACGCGGGTCTCCTCGTTCAGCTCGCGGTGCGCCACGGGCAGCGGGCGCACCGCCTTCGCCGCCATCGTCCAACGGTCGGCGAGCACCGACAGCTCCCCGCGGCGGGAGGTGATCACCTCCCCGTGCACGGCGACGTGATCGCCGAGGTCGACATCGGCCTTCCAGGCGGCGAGCTCCTCGGCACCGACCCGGTCGAGGCTGAGCATGGCCTGCAGCTCGGTGCCGTCCCCCTCGCGCAAGGTGGCGAAGCAGAGCTTGCCGGTGTTGCGCACGAAGATCACCCGTCCGGTGACGGCGACCGCCGCGCCGGTCGCGGTGTCGACGGGCAGGTCCGGATGCGCCTCGCGGACCTCGCGCAGGCTGTGCGTCCGCTCGACGGCGACCGGATAGGGGTCGCGCCCCCGCTCGAGCATCGCCGCCCGCTTCGCGCGGCGCACCCGCATCTGCTCAGGCAGCTCGTCGCCGTCGAAGGGGCCGTGGTCGTCGCTCACGACCGCCAAGGCTATCGACGCCCGTGCCCGGCCCCGCCGCCGGTCGCGGCCATCAGTCGGGTCGCACGTCCACCCCGCCTCCGAACGCGATGCGGCTCCTGACCCGGCGTGCGAGGGGCAGCGGCCGCGGGTAGCTCCAGGCCGCATCGGGCAGGTCGACCCCGTCGGCGCGCACGGTGTAGTAGCGGGCGACGCCCTTCCACGGGCACACCGATCGCGTCGACCGCGGGTGCAGCACACCCGGTCGCACCGCCGAGGCGGGGAAGTAGGCGTTGCCCTCCAGCATGACCACGTCGTCCGAGCCGGCGATGCGGTCCGAGCCGAGCCACGCCGACCGGGACACCGGTCGGCGCAGCAGCCGCGGTGCCCCGGCCGCGACCGCCAGTACGGCCGCCACGCCGCCGAGGACCCGCCACAGCGCGGAGCGGAACGGGCAAGCCGGTCGCCACAGCACCTCCACCCGCGCACTCGCGTCCTGCTCCACCCCGTCTCCCTCGGTCGGTGCCGGACCTCCGCCGGGGGACCCGGCCGATCAACCCGGGGTTCCCCGTCAGCGGACGATGCAGACGACGCTCGCGCCGCGGGGTCAGCCGGCGAGCATCTCCCGCATCCGGGCGATCTCGGCCGACTGGGTGGCGCCGACGTCCTGCGCGAGGCGGCCGGCGGTCACGTCCGTGCCGGCCGTCAGCACCTCGTGCGCCATCCTCAGGGCGCCTTCGTGGTGGGCGATCATGAGCTCGAGGAACAGGCGGTCGAAGTCCGTCCCGCGCGCCGCTCCCAGCGCGGCGAGCTGTGCCGGCGTGGCCATGCCGGGCATGCCCGAGTGGTCGGCGTGCCCGCCGTGTCCGGGCTCGCCGCCGGTCAGGACGGTCACCTCCGGGCGCTCCAGCCACGCCTGCATCGCCGCGATCTCCGGTCCCTGCGCGACGCTGATCCGCTCCGCGAGCGCCAGCACGCGCCGGTCCGCGGCCCGTCCCGGTGCCAGCTCGGCCATCTCCAGCGCCTGCTGGTGATGCGGGATCATCCGCTGCACGAACGTCACGTCGGCGGGTGAGACGGGGTCGGGCACGTGCCGCTGCGCCGCCTCCGCGCCCGGGAGGACCTGCGCCGGCTCCCCGGGCCGCCCCGGCACCACCACCTGCGGCCCGTCGCCGGACGGCACCTGCGGGGCGCACCCGGCGAGCCCGGCTGCGCGGCGCGCCCGGCCGCACCGCGCCGCCGCCGGCCGGCATCCCCGCCGTCGACGAGGTGGTGAGCAGCCCGAACATCCGCCAGCTCGCCAACCTGCCGATGCAGGCGCCGCTGAACGGTCCGGACTCGCTCGGCAGCGACATGGCGTTCCAGGGCGACCACGCCTACGTCGGCAACTTCGACGGGTTCGTCGTCTACGACATCCGCAACCCGCGCCGACCGACGATCGTCAGCCAGGTGCTGTGCCCCGGTTCGCAGAACGACATCTCGGTGTCCGGCAACCTGCTGTTCCTGTCCACCGACTCCCGGCGCACCGACGACTCGTGCAACTCCGCGGCGGCGAGCAGCCCGACGGACTACTGGGAGGGCATCAAGGTCTTCGACGTCAGCGACCCGGCGAACCCGCGCTACATCCGCTCGGTGGCCACGGACTGCGGCTCGCACACCCACACCCTCGTCCCGGACCGGACCGGGGACGCGGTGTACCTCTACGTCTCGTCGTACTTCCCGTCGCCGGCGCTGGCGAACTGCCAGCCGCCGCACGACAAGATCTCGATCGTCAAGGTGCAGACGGCCGAGCCGTACGCCGCCGCGGTGGTGGCCGAGCCCGAGCTGTTCCCGGACGGCGGCAACCCCGGGCCCGGCAGCCTCACCACCAGCGGCTGCCACGACATCACCGCCTACCCGTCGAAGGACCTCGCGGCCGGCGCGTGCATGGGTGACGGCATCCTGCTGGACATCTCCGACCGGGAGGCCCCGCGGGTCATCGAGCGGGTACGCGACGACGAGAACTTCGCGTTCTGGCACTCGGCGACGTTCAACAACGCCGGCACGAAGGTCATCTTCACCGACGAGCTCGGCGGCGGTGTCGCCGCCACCTGCAACGAGGCGACGGGACCGAACCGCGGCGCGGACGGGATCTACGACATCACCGGGTCGGGCGACGACCGCTCGCTGGAGTTCCGCAGCTACTTCAAGATCTCCCGGGCCCAGGCCGACACGGAGAACTGCGTGGCGCACAACGGCTCGCTGATCCCGGTGCGGGGCCGGGACATCATGGTCCAGGCCTGGTACCAGGGCGGGATCTCGGTGTGGGACTTCACCGACTCGGCGAACCCGGTCGAGGTCGGGTACTGGGAGCGCGGGCCGCTGTCGAACGAGACGCTCGTGCTCGGCGGGTCGTGGTCGGCGTACTGGTACAACGGCCACATCTACTCGTCGGACATCCGCAAGGGCCTCGACGTCCTGGAGATCAACGAGCCGCGGGTCAACCAGGGGCGCTCGGTGAGGTTCGACGAGCTGAACGTCCAGACCCAGCCCTCGTTCGGCCGCTGATCCCCGGCCCGCCCGGCCGCACCCTGAACGTGGACGGGGGTGCGGCCGGGTGACCGCTCAGGCCCGGGACGGGGTCGTGTGGCGCAGGTAGGCCAGCCGCAAGCCGAGCAGCGTGAGGTCGGGGACGTACTCGGTGATCGTGTCCGACACCCCGACCATCAGCGGCGCGAGCCCGCCGGTGCCGAGCACGGTCACCGGCGCCGCGGCCGGGCCGAGCTCGGCGACGATCCGCCGCACCAGGCCGTCGACCTGCCCGGCGAAGCCGTAGAGGACCCCCGACTGCAGGCACTCCACGGTGTTCTTGCCGATCACCGACCGCGGCGCCACCAGCTCCACCGTCCGCAGCGCCGCGGCCCGGGCGGCCAGCGCCTCCAGCGAGATCTCGATGCCCGGGGCGAGCGCGCCGCCGAGGAACTCGCCCTTCGCGGAGACGACGTCGATGTTGGTCGACGTCCCGAAGTCGACGACCACGCAGGTCGTGCCGAACAACCGGTGCGCGGCGAGGGTGTTCACGACTCGGTCGGCGCCCACCTCGCGAGGGTTGTCCACCAGCAGCGGCACGCCGGTGCGCACGCCGGGCCCGACCACGACGCTCGGCAGCCCCGGCCGGCGGTCGAGCAGCAGCCGCAGCTCGCGCAGCAGGCTCGGCACGGTGGACAGCGCCGCGATCGCGCCGACCTCGGGCGCGAGCGGGCCCAGCAGGCCGCGGACCGCGACCTCCAGCTCGTCGGCGGTCATGTGCCGGTCGGTGCGCATCCGCCAGTCCCGGACCAGCGGCGGGCGCGCCAGGTCCGGGCCGGGATCGGGCGCGGCGTAGATCCCGAGCGCGATCTGGGTGTTGCCGATGTCGACGCAGAGGAGCACGGCGTGATCAGGCCGCGCGCTCGGACCCGGAGGTGAGGCCCGAGCCCACCGGAGCGTGCGCGGGGTCGTCGCCGAGCTCCGCGATGCGGTTGCCCTCGTCGACGAACACGACGCGCGGGGCGTACCGACGCAGCTCGTCCTCGTCCATCTGCGCGTAGGAGATGAGGATGACCAGGTCACCGGGGTGCACGAGGTGCGCGGCGGCGCCGTTGATCCCGATCACGCCGCTGCCGCGCTCGCCCGGGATCACGTAGGTCTCCAGCCGGGCGCCGTTGGTGACGTCGACGATCGCGACCTGCTCGCCCTCGAGCAGGTCGGCGGCCTCCATCAGGTCGCGGTCGACGGTGACCGAGCCGACGTAGTGCAGATCGGCCTGCGTCACGGTGGCCCGGTGGATCTTCGACTTCATCATCGTGCGGAACATGCTGGCCCTCCTACAACTGGACCGGGACGTTGTCGATCAATCGGGTGGAGCCGAGGCGCGCCGCCGCGAGCAGCCGCGCGGGCCCGGCCGCGGGGGCCGGGCCGAGATCCGGATCGCGCAGCTCCAGGTACTCGACGCCCAGCGCCGGCTCCGCGGCGAGCACCTCGCGCGCGGTCTCGACGACGGCGTGGCGCCCGCGCGCGGCGACGGCGGCACCCGCCGCGAGGGCACGGTGCAGGACGGCGGCGCGGGGGCGGTCGGCGGCGGCGAGGTAGGCGTTGCGCGACGACAGCGCGAGCCCGTCCGGCTCGCGGACGGTGGGCACGCCGGCGATGCCGACCGGGAAGTCGAGGTCGCGCACCATCCTCCGGATCAGCACCAGCTGCTGGTAGTCCTTCTCGCCGAAGAACGCCACGTCCGGCGCGACCACGTGGAACAGCTTCGCCACCACGGTCAGCACGCCGGTGAAGTGCCCCGGGCGCGCCGCGCCCTCCAGCTCGTCGCCCGACGCCCCGGGGGTGACCGTGGTGTCGGCGCCGGCCGGGTACACGTCCTCGACCCCGGGGGTGAAGGCCAGCTCGGCGCCCTCCTCGCGACAGGCCTCGAGGTCCGCCGCGAGCGGGCGGGGGTAGCGATCGAGGTCCTCGCCGGCACCGAACTGCAGCGGGTTCACGAAGATCGAGACGGCGACGACGGTGGCGCCCGGTGCCCGGCGCGCGTGCCGGATCAGCTCGCGGTGGCCCTCGTGCAGGGCGCCCATCGTCGGGACGAACGCGATCCGCCGGCCGCCGCCGCGCAGCGCGCGGGTGACCGCGGCGAGAGCCGCGGGCGACCGGTGGACGGTCAGCTCGCCGGGCCGGTAGCCGCCGGCGGTGCTGGCGGCGGTGCCGTAGGAGGCGCGGGCGCCACTGATGGCTCTACCTTCCCTTCGCACGGTGGATCCCGGCAGGGAGCGCTTGCGGCGCTTGTCCCTTGAGGACTGTCATGAGACGGCGCCCCTGCCGGGCCCCGGCGAAGGCCTGACGTCCAGGAGGGTGTAGTCCCGCGAGGACTGGTTCATCAGCACGACGCAGCGCCTTCCCGGTCC
>DATLGI010000084.1:0-6157 GCA_035540535.1 Pseudonocardia sp. | reverse complement strand
GCTCCAGCTCGCCGCGGCCGTGCACCCGACGGCCGCGGTCGGCGGCACCCCCCGCGCCGCGGCGCTGGCGCTGATCCACGAGCTGGAGCGGATGGACCGCGGCCGCTACGCCGGCCCGGTCGGCTGGGTGGACGCCGCCGGCGACGGCGAGCTCGGCATCGCGCTGCGCTGCGCCCAGCTCGACGGCCGGTCGGCGCGGCTGTTCGCCGGGTGCGGGGTGGTCGCCGACTCCGACCCGGAGACCGAGGTCGCCGAAGCCGCCGCGAAGCTCGTCGCCGTGCGCGAGGCGCTCGCCGGGGGCGCCTGAGCGCTCCGGGTGGTCAGGGGTGCGGCTCGGCGAGCCGGTGCCGCGCTCCCGCTGCGGGGCGCAGCGCGCTCGCCGAGTTCCGTCCACCCGGTTCGGGTCGCGGGTGCGGCAGCGCCAGGGACGGCGGCGCGTTCGGCGCCCGCAGCACCTCGGCCGCCGCCTCGGCGAGCGGCACGCCGTCGCGACGGGCCAGCTCGCGCAGTGCCGTCGCCGCGTCCTCGACGTCGATCCCGCGCCGCTCCGCGAGCACCCCGGTGGCCCGCTCGACGACCGGCACGGTGCGCAGCAGCCCCGTCAGACGGGCCACCTCGCGGTGCAGCTCCCGCCGGTAGCGCAGGTCGGCGAGGCGGACGGCGAGCACCTCGACCAGCGGCCGCAGGTCGGCGAGGTGGCGGGCGTCGACGGGGGCCTCGGCGACGCCGAACAGCTGCACCCCGCCCAGGGCGCCCGCCGGGCCGGGCACCGGCACCGTCACCGAGCTCGACCAGCCGGCGTCGACCGCTGCGGCGGCCAGGGCCGGTGGGCGGCAGCGGGTGAGATCGGGGGTCACGAGGCGGCGGCCCGACCGCACGGCGACGGGCAGCGGGCCCTCCCCCGCCCGGTCCTGCAGCCGGCCGAGATGGGTCGCGGTCGCGTCGGACCCGACGACCAGGCGTGCCGGCGACCCCGCGGACCCCAGCGGTTCCAGCACCGTCATCACCGCGCCGGTCACGCCGAGCACCCGCGGCATCGCCTGACAGACCCGGCCCACGGCGTCGGTGAGGTCCTCCGGCGAGCAGGCGCGGGCGAGCTGCAGGGCGAGTGCGCTCATCGCCGATGCGACCATCCGATGAACCTCCTGACGTCGGGCGCGCGCAGTGAACCATGCGCGGCGCACCCGGTGTCAGGGACGATCAGCGACTGCGTCGTCCGCCCCGGGCCACTGCCCCGGACGGCCCAGCACGTCGGCGATGGCCGCTCGGAGCCGGGCGTGGCCTGCGCGCAGCTCCGCCCGGTCGGCGGGGACCTCGACCAGCCGCATCCCCGGCCGCGGCACCAGATCGGCGGCGATGGCGGGCGCGTGCTCGGCGGGCACGCGCCGGAAGCCCAGCCCAACGGCCTCGGCGAGCGCCCGGAGATCGACGGAGTGCGGGGTGCCGAAGGCCCGCTCGAACGTCGCCGCGTGGTCCGGCGCCCCTTGTTCGAGCAGGGTGAAGATGCCACCACCGCGGTCGTTGAGCACGATCACCGCGAGGTCCGGGCGCGGCTCGTCCGGGCCGATCACGAGCCCGGTCGTGTCGTGCAGCAGCGTGAGGTCGCCGAGCAGCAGGTAGGCCGGGCCGCCGTGCGCCAGCGCGGCCCCGACGGCCGTCGAGACCGTCCCGTCGATCCCGGCGACGCCCCGGTTCGCGAGCACGGTCAGCCCGGTGCGCGGCGCGGCGGCCAGCGCCACGTCCCGCACCGGGTTCGACGAGCCCAGCACCAGCAGTGCACCGTCGGGCAGCGCCGCCGTCACCGCGCGGGCGAGCCGCAACCCGCCGGGGGCCTGCGGGGAGTCGAGCAACCGGTCCAGCTCGGCGGCGGCGGCGCGGTCCGCCCGGGTCCACCGATCGCCCCACGCCGGGTCGGGGCGCAGGGTGGGTACGGATCCGACGGCGCGGACGGTGCCGGCCACGTCGGGCCACCAGCGGCCGGCGGGATCGGCGACGGCGTGCACCGCGACGGCCGGGTCGGCGAGCAGGCGCTGCACCGGGCGGTGCAGGGTCGGCCGGCCGGCGACGAGCACCTGGGCGGGCCGCAACCCCGCGGCAGCGAGCAGCCACGGCCCGGTGCGGACCGCGGCCGGCCACAGCGGCGACGACGGCTCGGCGACGATCGGCACGCCGAGGTCCGCGAGCTCGGCCGGTGCGCCGTCGCCGGCGATCACGAGCGTGGGCGCGGCGGGGTCGAGCGGGAGCGGGTCGTGCCGGATCCGCCGGCTCGCCGTGCCGGAGCCGCGAACTCGCCGTGCCGGATCGGCCGACTCGCCGTGCGGGTTCGGCACACTCGCCGGGGCGAGCCCGCGAACGTGCGGGAGGGCCGTCCACGGGGCGCCGCCGGTCACCACGCCCCGCCCGGCCGCTCCGGCGGCGGGGTCGGGGACGAGGGGCTCGGCGAACGGCAGGTTCAGGTGCACCGGCCCGGGCGGGCCACCGAGGCTCCCCAGGGCCGCCGCCGCGGCCCGGTCCACCAGCGAGCGCCACCGCCCGTTCTCCGCGTCGACGTCCGCCGCCACCGCCGCGGTGCGCGCCAGCCGCACGGCGTCGCCGAAGATCCCGGCCTGCTCGACCGTCTGGTTCGCGCCGGTGCCGAGCAGCTGCGGGGGGCGGTCGGCGGTGAGCACCAGCAGCGGCACCCCCGTGTGCGACGCCTCCAGCACCGCGGGATGCAGGTTCGCCACGGCCGTGCCCGACGTGCTGCACACCGGGACCGGCCGCCCCGAGCGGCGCGCCAGCCCGAGCGCGAGGAACCCGGCGGTGCGCTCGTCGATGCGCACGTGCAGCCGCAGCGCGCGCCGGGTGTCGGCCGCGGCCAGGGCGAACGCCAGCGGGGCGTTGCGCGAGCCCGGGCAGAGCACGGCGTCGGTGACGCCACAGCGGACCAGCTCGTCGACGATCACCGTGGCCTGTGCCGTCGACGGGTTCACCGGCGCAGCCTATGCGGCCCGCCGGCCCGGGCGCGGCGCGCAGACAGAGTCCGCAGTGCGGGGGGTGCACCGCCTGGTTCGGCTCACTGCATCGGCAACAGCTCGAAGCCCGCCGCGAGCCGGGCGTCGGGGAACCGCTGCGCGACCTGCTCGGCCATCCGCCGCAGGAACGGCTCGGGATCGGCCATGTGCCCGCCGAGCGCGTCGAGGTAGGCGCGGTGCGCGGCCAGCGAGGCGACGGACCGGTCGAACACGTCGCCGATGTCCACGGCGTGCCCCGACTCCGGCGACGCCGCCAGCGCCACCCACCGCACCCCGCCCCACGGCTCCCCCGCCTCGGGGAACAGCCACCGGTTCGCCGCGTCGCGCACCGCGTCCACCGTCGCCGCCCCGACCGCCCTGTGGTCGGCCATGTTGAGTGCCCCGCCGGGCCAGGTCTCGCGGAAGTTGTTGGTGACCACCAGCTCCGGGCGGTGCCGGCGGATCGCGGCGGCGATGTCGCGGCGCAGCGCGATCCCGTGCTCCAGGAGACCGTCGGGGTGGTCGAGGAACTCGACGACGTCGACGCCTACCACGGCCGCCGCGGCGATCTGCTCGGCCTGCCGCAGCGGCCCGCACTCGGCCGGGGGCAGGGAGTCGATGCCGGCCTCGCCGCGCGTCACGAGGAGGTAGGTGACGGTGCGACCGCCGTCGGTCCAGCGGGCGATCGCGCCGGCGGCGCCGTACTCCAGGTCGTCGGGATGGGCGACGACGGCGAGCGCGCGGGTCCAGTCCTCGGGCATCGGCTCGTACGGTGCGTTCACGTCGTTGATCCTGCTTCCTCGGCGCACCGCCGGCCAGCTCGGGCACCACCCACGCTCGCGAATTGTGATCCTCACAGCGCTCCGACGCGCTGCGAGGATCGCAATCCGCGCGCGGGGGTACGGAGCGCGGCCGCGGCGCGGTGGGCACACTGCACTCGTGGAGCTGCTCATCGCCCGCAACCCGGACCCGCAGAGCTCGCTGCCGTACCTGATGCGGGTTCCGCTGGGCCGCGCCGGCCTGGTGTTCCGGGTGAAGGACACGTGGCCGCGCACGTCCGCGGTCTACTGCCACCCCGTCGACGTCGACGAGTGGCCGGCCGATGCCGAGATCGTCGAGCGGGTGCCGCTGCGCTCCTGCGCCCGCCGTGGCGCCGCGATCGACGTCGTCGCCGACCGGGCCCGCGAGCAGCGCTCCCAGATCGTGTTCACCCGCGGTCGCGGGCGCGAGATGGTGTTCTGGCAGTCCCCGCGCACCCGCAAGCAGGCCCGCCCCGACGTCCGGCTGCCCACCGCGCGGGCGTCCGGGATCGCCGAGCTGGAGATCGTCGTCGACGCGCACGAGCGCTACGCCTACCGGTTCGCCGGCAAGCCGGTGCGGACGGTGAGCCGCGGGCTGCGCTGCGGCGACTACGCCGTCCTGACCGCCGACGGCACCGGCGTCGCCGCGGCGGTGGAACGCAAGTCGCTGCCCGATCTGCTGTCCAGCCTCACCAGCGGGCGGCTGAAGTTCGCGCTCACCGAGCTGGCGGCGCTGCCCCGCGCCGCCGTCGTCGTCGAGGACCGGTTCTCCCAGGTGTTCGCCCAGGACCGCGTGCGGCCCGCGCAGGTGGCCGACGGCCTCGCCGCGCTGCAGGTCGACTGGCCCGCCGTCCCGATCGTGTTCTGCGAGACCCGCGCCCTCGCCGAGGAGTGGACCTACCGCTACCTCGCTTCCGCCCGCGCGTGGGCCGACACCGAGGCCGGCGCGCTCGCCCGGATCGGCGCGGACGGGCTCGCCGACGGCACGGCGGACGGCCCCGCCGCCCCCGCCCCGTCGACGGCCGAGGTGCGCGCGTGGGCGCGGGCGAACGGGCTCGCGGTGCCCGACCGCGGGCGGCTGCGCCCCGAGGTGTACAGGGCCTGGCAGGACGCGCAGCGGTAGCCGGACCCGCTGCCCCGGCAGCATGGTGACATGGACGACACCTTCTGGACCGACGTCGAGCGCCACCTCGTCCGCTACGGCGGCCCGTTCTCCCCGGCGGTGATCGAGCGCGCGCAGGGCGCGTACGTGTACGACGACGGCGGTCGCGCGATCCTCGACTTCACCTCCGGCCAGATGAGCGCGGTGCTCGGGCACTGCCACCCGGAGGTCGTCGCGACGGTGCGGGAGTCCGTCACCACGCTCGACCACCTGTTCTCCGGCATGCTGTCCCGCCCCGTCGTCGACCTGTGCCGCACGCTCGCGGAGCTCACCCCCGAGCTGCTGGAGAAGGCGCTGCTGCTCACCACCGGCGCCGAGGCCAACGAGGCGGCGCTCGCGATGGCGAAGCTCGCCACCGGCGGGTACGAGGTGGTGAGCTTCGCGCAGAGCTGGCACGGCATGACCTCCGGGGCCCGGGCGGCGACCTACAGCGCGGGCCGGCGCGGCTACGGTCCGCCCGTGCCCGGCAACCTCGCGATCCCCGCGCCGAATCCCTACCGCAGCGTCTTCGGCGACGACTGGCGCGCCGAGCTGGAACACGGCTTCGACCTCGTGGACCGGCAGTCCAGCGGCGCGCTCGCCGCGTGCCTGGTGGAGCCGGTCCTCAGCTCGGGCGGCGTGCTCGATCTCCCGCCCGGCTACCTCGCCGTCCTGCGCGACAGGTGCGACGAGCGGGGGATGCTGCTGATCCTCGACGAGGCCCAGACCGGGGTGGGCCGCACCGGCACGATGTTCGCCTTCGAGCGCGACGGCGTCGTCCCCGACGTCCTGACGCTGTCGAAGACCCTCGGTGCGGGGCTGCCACTGGCGGCGGTGGTCACCTCCGCGGAGATCGAGCAGCGCTGCCACGAGCGCGGGTTCCTGTTCTTCACCACCCATGTCTCCGACCCGCTGCCGGCCGCCGTCGGGCTGACGGTGCTGCGGGTCGTCGAGCGCGACGGGCTCGTCGCGCGGGCGGCCGCGGCGGGGGCGCACCTGCGCGCGGGGCTGCTGGAGCTGCAGGAGCGGCACGAGGCGATCGGCGACGTCCGGGGGCGCGGGCTGCTCCAGGGGATCGAGCTCGTCGCCGACCGCGAGTCGAAGGCCCCCGCCGACGAGCTCGGCCGCCGCGTCACCGCCGAGTGCCTGGCGCGCGGCCTGCACCTGAACATCGTCCAGCTGCCGGGGATGGGCGGGGTGTTCCGGATCGCGCCGCCGCTCAC
>DATLGI010000083.1:0-3193 GCA_035540535.1 Pseudonocardia sp. | reverse complement strand
CGCGAGTCGCGGCCAAAAGACACGCGAGTCGCGTGTCGTTTGGCCGCGACTCGCGTGTCTTTCGGCCGCGACTCGCGCTACAGGGACTTGCGGCACGGCCGGCTGCGCAGGGCGGCCACGTAGTCGTCCGGAGCGCCGGCCTGCTCGGCCGCGTCGGCGAGCACGCCCAGGTAGCGCGCGGAGGGCTCGCCGCCCTCGTAGGCGTCCAGGACGTAGATCCACGCCAGGGCGTCGCCCTCCAGGGTGTGCACCCGCAGCCGCAGCTTCTTGTGCAGCCCGAGCTCCCCGCCCTCCCAGCGGTCCAGCTGCGGGGCGTCGTGGTCCGGCACGTCGTAGAGCACCACGAACACCTGCGAACCCGGGTCCTCGACGACGGTGGCGAGCGCGCCCTCCCAGGCGTAGTCCTCGCCGCCGAACGTCAGCCGCCAGCCCTGCAGCCACCCCGTCCCGGCCATCGGCGAGTGCGGGGCGCGCTCCTTCATCTGGGCCGGATCCATGTTCGACCCGTACGCGGCGTACAGCGGCACCCCCGCAGCGTAGTGCGGCCGCCCGCGCGCGCCGCGCCCACCTCGGCGTGCGCCGTCACCGGACGCGCGTACGGTTGGCGCCGTGACCCGCATCGTCATCATGGGCGGAGGTCCGGCCGGCTACGAGGCGGCCCTGGTCGCCGTGCAGCACGGCGGCGACGTCACCGTCATCGAGCGCGACGGTCTGGGCGGCGCCTGCGTGGTCTACGACTGCGTGCCGTCGAAGACCTTCATCTCCTCCGCGGGCATCCGGGTGGACCTGCGGCGCGCGCCGGAGCTCGGCCTCACCGTCGACCGCACCGCCGCGGGCGTCGACGTGCCCACGATCAACGGCCGGGTCAAGGGCCTCGCGCTCGCGCAGTCCGCCGACGTGCGGGCCAGGCTCGAACGCGAGGGCGTGCGGATCCTGCGCGGCACCGCGACGTTCAGCGACGAGCCGGCCATCCGGGCCGCGCACCTCGTCGAGGTGCACACCCTCGACGGCCGCCGCGAGGACCTGCCCGCCGACGTCGTGCTCGTCGCCACCGGCGCCGCTCCCCGGATCCTCGACGACGCCCGTCCCGACGGCGAGCGCATCCTCACCTGGCGCCAGCTCTACGACCTCGACGAGCTGCCCGAGCACCTCGTCGTGGTCGGGTCCGGGGTGACCGGCGCGGAGTTCGTCTCGGCCTACGTCGAGCTCGGCGCGCGGGTCACGCTCGTCTCCAGCCGCGACCGCGTGCTGCCCGGCGAGGACGCCGACGCCGCTGCCGTCCTGCAGGACGTGTTCGCCGAGCGCGGCGTCACCATCCTGTCCGACGCCCGGGCCGAGTCGGTGCGCCGCGACGGCGACGGCGTGCTCGTCACCCTCGCCGACGGCCGCACCGTCAGCGGCTCGCACGCCCTGATGACGGTCGGGTCGGTGCCGAACACCACCGACATCGGGCTGGAGAAGGTCGGCGTCGAGGTGGACCGTGGCGGCTTCATCCCGGTGGACCGCGTCTCGCGCACGGCCGTGCCCGGCATCTACGCGGCGGGGGACTGCACCGGCGTGCTGATGCTCGCGTCGGTCGCGGCGATGCAGGGCCGGATCGCGATGTGGCACGTGCTGGGCGAGGGTGTCGCGCCGATCAAGCTGAAGACGGTGGCCGCCGCGGTGTTCACCCGCCCGGAGATCGCCACCGTCGGGATCAGCCAGCGGGCCATCGACGCCGGCGAGGTGCCGGCCCGCACGATCATGCTGCCGCTGGCGACGAACCCGCGGGCGAAGATGCAGGGCCTGCGCCGGGGCTTCGTCAAGCTGTTCTGCCGACCGGCGACGGGGGTGGTGGTCGGTGGGGTGGTCGTCGCCCCGGTGGCGAGCGAGCTGATCCTGCCGATCGCGCTGGCCGTGCAGAACAACCTCACCGTGGACGACCTGGCGTACACCTTCTCGGTGTACCCCTCGCTGTCCGGGTCGATCACCGAGTCGGGCCGCCAGCTGATGCGGCACGGGGATCTCGACTGAGGGTGCCCCGGCCGGCGGCCCCGGGACGACGGAACCGCGGTGGCCGGCACGGCGGGCCGCCGTACCGACCGCCGCGGTTCGCGCCGGTCAACTCGTCCGGGCCAGGACCGGGGCCGGGATCCGGCAGCCGCTCAGCGGGCACCCGGTGGCGCGGGTCAGGGCGGCGTGCAGGTCCGTGTCGGTCCTGTGGCGGGCGAAGGGCCACCGACCGGTGAAGCGCTGGAGGTACCAGTAGAGGAACGGGTAGTCCGCGTCCACCGGATCCGCGACGAACGTCGGCTCGCCCGGCAGTCCGCTGATCCAGCGGGTGAAGGCGCTCATCGCGACAGCAGGCGGGCGGCTGCCGCGGCGGGTGGTGAGCCAGTCGTCCGGCCGCTCCCGCCAGGTCCGGAGGGAGACGGGGTGGGGCGTGGCACCCGGCAGCTCGCGCACGTTCACCCGGAAGGTGCTGATCGGGCCGCCTCCGGCGCCCGATTCCAGGTGCGCGGTGGCGGCGAGGGTGAGCAGTGAGTGTGGGCCGGGGATCGGCCCGTCGACGTGGATGTGGCTGGTCACGTACACGATGGGGGGCATGACGGATCCTCGAAGACGCCGGAGGGAGATGGGCGTGTTCGCGGCGCGGCAAGGCCCTGCGCGTCGAACGGATCCGCGGCGCGGTCATCCGCGTGGCGGGTAACCGGACCCCCGTGGTGGTCGTCACACGGGTACGTCGCACTGCTGTGTCCGCTATGCACTTGTCCAGCACGGTGCGGGCACCGCGGTGCAACGGTCTGGCGCTCCCGAGGTTACCGGCCCGTTCGGACCAAGGTCAACACTGGTCCGGGTCCCGTCCAGGCGTCAGTCCTTGATCTCGCAGATCACGGCGCCCTGGGACACCGAGCTGCCTGGCTCGGCGACCAGCCCGGTGACCGTGCCGTCGCGGTGCGCGGTGACCGGGTTCTCCATCTTCATGGCCTCGAGGACGACCACGAGATCGCCGGCGGACACGGTGTCGCCGTCGGCCACCGCCACCTTGATGATCGTGCCCTGCATCGGCGCGGTCACCGCGTCGCCGGAGGCCTTGGCGCCCCCCTTGCCGCCGCCCCGCCGGCGATCTCGTGGTCGTCCTCGAGGCCATGAAGATGGAGAACCCGGTCACCGCGCACCGCGACGGCACGGTCACCGGGCTGGTCGCCGAGCC
>DATLGI010000082.1:0-5522 GCA_035540535.1 Pseudonocardia sp. | reverse complement strand
CCCGCAGGCTCCGGCCCACCCGACCCCACCGGGCTCCCCCCGGGCGACACTGCGGACATCACCGCCACCCCGGAGTGGGCCGGAGCCTGCGGGGTCGTCGGGGGTCACGCCCGCATTCTTCCTGCCCGTCCCGGGGGCCCGCCGGGCCCGTCCGCTACCGCGCCGCCTGGTCGATCCGCTCGATCGTGGCCGACATCTGCTCGACCGAGACCCGCGGGTAGAGCGGCAGCGCGGCTTCGTCCTGCACCCCGCTCCAGTCGTAGGTGTGGGTGAGGGCCGTCCCGCCGTCCCCGGTGGGCTCGAGCTCCCAGGCGTAGACGTGCCCGCTGGGATCCAGCTCGCCGATCACGTGGGAGAGCGCGCCCGGCGGGTGGATCGCCGGCGCCCACGCGATGCGGCGGTCCTGCTCGAACTCGACGATCACGCTGCGCATCCGGTAGTCGCCGATGCCGTCCTGGTTCATGTTCATCACGAAGCTGTCGCCGACCGCGCGGACCGGGCGGACCTCGCCCTCGACGCCGCGGACCATGCCGGCGCCGTCGATGTCGGGGTGCCGCCGGGGGTCGGCGAGCAGGGCGAACACCTGCTCCGGGGGCGCGGCCACGGTGCCCTGCACCTGCAGCTTCCGGTCCTCGGTCATGTCTGGTCCTCCACGGTCGACGAGGGGGCGGCGGTACCGCCCCGTGCGCGCGCAGTCACCCACGGCCACGGCGGCCGCGTCAACCCGCCCTCAGGGGCCGGGCACCGGCCCGCAGTCGCGCACCATCTCCGGGGTGCGCTCGACGAGCCCGAGCCGGGCCGCCGTCCAGGGCAGGGAGTCGGCGAACGCGGCGCTCCACATCGCCGCGCCGCCGCCGATCCCGGGCCGAACGACCAGGCATGTGTCCACGCCCGCGGCCTGCGCGAGCGGCACGAGGGTGGCCATCGCGGTCACCGGCCCGGTGTCCTCGCTGCCGACCTGGAACCAGCCGCCCAGCTCGGGGAACTCGCCGCCGGCCAGCAGCTGGGCGGGCTCGTGGGCGCCGAACCGGCGCGCGTCGCCGTCGAACAGGCCCTGCAGCGTCGGCGCGACCTCGGCGTTGGTCGTGCCGAGCCGCGGTCCGGCGAGGCCCCCGAAGTCGCCGAAGGTGCCGAACACGGCCGGGTTGCGCAGGCTCAGCATGATCGCGCAGGCGCCGCCGGCGGAGTGCCCGGCGACCGCCCAGTCCGGACCGGGCGGCAGCGTGCCGAACTCGCGCTGCAGCAGCGCCGGGACGTCGGCGGTCAGGTAGGTCTCGACGTTGCCGGCCGCCGAGTCCACGCAGCCGCGGGCCGTGCCGTCCCGCCCGTTGACGTCGGGCAGCACCAGCACGGGGGCGACGCCCTCGTGCGCGGCGGCCCACGCGTCGGCCGCGCCGGCCGCGCCGCCGGCGTCGATCCACTCGGCGGGCTCGCCGCCGGCGCCGTGCAGGAGCATCACCACCGGCAGCCGCGGGCGCGGGTCGGCGAACCACGCGGGCGGCAGGTACACCAGCGCCTGCCGGGCCGCGAACCCGGACGTCGTGCCGGGGATCGCGACGGGCAGCACCTCGCCGCGGTCCGGCGCGGGGCGGGGCAGCGCGGCCGCCTCGACCGGAGCCCCGGCGACCAGCGCGGCCACGGTGGGGTAGCGCCCGTGGTAGGCGTTGGCGGCCGCGGCGAGGTTGGCCAGCACGAGTCCGGCGACGAGGGCGGTCGCGAGCAGGATGCTGCCGATCCGGCGGGCGTGGCGCAGGGTCAGCACGACGACCGCCACGGTGGCCACGAGCAGCAGCACGCGCAGCGGCCACCAGGCGGTGAGGGAGAGCGATCCGAGGCCGTCGATGGCCGGCAGCATAGGGCGCGACGGGCCGTGGTGGACCGGAGGCGGCCGTCGCGTCCGTCAGGATGCCTGGGGCTGTCGCCGCTTTCCTCCGTACTGCGCCCGACCGGGGGCGGGCGACCGGCAGGCGGGGACGGACGTCGGCGCGGGCGAGGCGGGCATGGCGTCGTAACCGCGCAGCACGCGGGTGGGGCGCCGGTGCGGCGGGCGGGCCAGAGCCAGGTCGGGGAACCGCTCGAACAGGGCGCGCAGCGCGACCTCGCCCTCCATCCGGGCGAGGCCGGCGCCGAGGCAGTAGTGGATGCCGCTGGAGAAGGCGATGTGCTCCCCGGCGTTCTCGCGCAGGACGTCGAAGCGGTGCGGTTCGGCGAACACCGCGGGGTCGCGGTTCGCCCCGCCAAGCAGTGTGATCACGGCCCGGCCTGCGCGGACCCGCTCGCCCGCGACCACCGTGTCGCGCACGGCGAGCCGGCCGGTGCGCTGTACCGGGGGGTCGATACGCAGGATCTCGTCCACCGCGCCGCGCCACCGCTGCGGATCGGCCCGCAGCAGCGCGAGCTGGTCGGGATGCTCGACGAGCAGCGCCACCCCGTTGCCGATGAGGTTGACGGTGGTCTCGAAACCCGCGGCGAGCAGCAGCATGGCGATGCTGGTGAGCTCGTCGGAGGTGAGGCGCTGCTCGTCGCCGTCGGCCTGCCCCTCGTCGTGCGCGGTGACCAGTGCCGAGAGGATGTCGTCGCCGGGGGAACGGCGGACCGACTCGAAGTGCGCCAGCATCCAGGCCTGCAGCGCGGCCAGGTCGCGTTCGGAGCGGCGGAAGTCGCGGTAGGACAGGCCCGCGTCGAGCGACAGGGCGCCGCCCGCGCCCCATTCGAGGAACTGCCGGCGCATCTCGACGGGGGCTCCGAGCATCTCGACGATCACCGTCGCCGGCAGCAGGCTCGCGTAGTCGCGGACGACGTCGGCGCGGTCCCCCCGGGCCGCCATGGCGTCGAGCAGCTCGGCGGCGATCGTCTCGGTGCGGGTGCGCAGCGCGGCGACCGCCCGGGCGCTGAAGGCGCGGGTGACGAGCTTGCGGTAACGGGTGTGATCGGGCGGGTCGACCGCGAGCATCGAGGGCGGCTCCACCGGCCCGATCGGGCCGCGTCCGGCGGCGCGCACGACCTTGCCGAACAGGCCCGGCAGCGGGCCGCTGGCGGCGGCGACAGTGCCGAAGTCGGGGCTGCGCAGCACCGCGGTGCACACGTCGTGGTGGGCCGTGGAGTAGGCGACGCCGGTGGGGACCAGGCGGCCCTGGGCGCGCAGGGCGTCGTAGTGCGGGTAGGGGTCGGCGACCATCGCGGGGTCGAGGATCAGCCCCGCTCCGAGCTCGCCGGCACGGACGCGCTGCTGCATGGCCCGGCGGAACAGCGCGTGTCGCAGGGCCCAGCGGATCGCCTGCCTTGCCGTCGCGATCATCTCCCGGCCCCTCTGTCGTCACCCCGTGTGTCCGCCTCCGACGTTACCGCCGGTTACAGCTCCTCGGCCAGCCCCGGATGCCCGGGTTCCGGTACGACTGGGCGGTGGATCCGCGCCTGCTGGCCGTCAGCGACCTGCACGTCCGGTATCCGGAGAACCGCGCGGTCGTCGAGAGGCTGCGGCCCGGGTCCGACGGGGACTGGCTGATCGTGGCGGGGGACGTGGCCGAGCAGGTCGGCGACGTCGCCGGGGTCCTCGAGCTGCTGGCCGCGCGGTTCGCCCGGGTGCTGTGGGTACCGGGCAACCACGAGCTGTGGACGCGCGGTCGCGAGCCCGACGGGCTGCGCGGCGAGCACCGGTACCGCCGATTCGTGGAGCTCTGCCGCGGGCTCGGCGTGCTCACCCCGGAGGATCCCTTTCCGGTGTGGACGGGAGCCGGCGGGCCCGTGGTCGTCGCACCGCTGTTCCTGCTCTACGACTACTCGTTCCTGCCCGAGGGCGCGACGGGTCCCACGGACGGCCTCGCGATCGCGCGGGCCGCGGGTGTGGTGTGCTCCGACGAGTACGTCCTGCACCCCGACCCCTACCCGGACCGGGCGGCGTGGTGCGCCGAGCGCGTGCGCGTCTCGCGGGAGCGCCTCGACGCGTGCGACCCGGCGTTGCCGACCGTGCTCGTCAACCACTGGCCGCTCACCCGGCACCCGACCCGGGTGCTGCGCCACCCGGAGTTCGCGCTCTGGTGCGGCACCGTCGAGACCGCCGACTGGCACGTCCGCTACCGGGCGGTCGCCGCGGTGTACGGGCACCTGCACATCCCGAGGGTGACGTGGGAGGACGGGACGCGGTTCGTCGAGGCCTCGCTCGGCTACCCGCGCGAGTGGCGCCCCCGCGAGGAGCGGGACGGCAGGCCGGTGACCGACCTGCTCCCGCGGCAGGTGCTGCCCCTGCCCTGAACGCGGGCACCGGCATGCGTGGCCGGGCCGGTGGCGGCGGCGGCGCCGAAGATCCAGATGGCCGTGAGCCGGGGTGGTACGGTGTAGTTGGAAATGATTATCATTCTGAGGAGGCGCGATGCCCGCCGACGTTCCCTACACCGCCGTGCTGTGCGCCGCGCCCGGCTGCGGGGTGGGTGATCCGGCGACGGTGGCCGGCCGTCTCGTCGACGCCGTGCGGGCGGTGGTTCGGGCCGGGCGGTACGGGGTGCTCGTGACCGCCGGTTGCACCCTCGGGCCCTCAGCCTGCCGCCTACGTCCGACGGCGCCGGTCCTGCTCGTGCAGCCGTGCAACCAGGCTCGGCGTCCGGTGGCCCCCGCCGTGCGGGTCGGGCCGCTGCGCACCGACGGCGACGTCGCCGCCGTGGCCCGGTGGCTGGGCGAGGGCGACCTCGACCCCGCCCTGCTGCCCGCGCACCTGACGGAACTGCAGCGCCTGGTCGCGGCGGCGCCCGGCAACTGAGGGGTGCGCCTGCGGTCAATGCCGCGCCGTCGGCGGTGTCGAGTTCGGCCTGGATCGCGGCGAGGAACTCGTCGACACGTCCGGCGGGGATCCGCAGCCGCACCAGCAGCGATCCGTCGATGTCAAACGCCGGTGGCGCATCCGGGAAGACTTGCCTATCGCAGTGTCTTCGCAGGTCAACGGACACGCGTCCACGCTCGTCTGCGGATGACCGCCTCCGTGCAGGTCGGTAGTCACTCAGTTGGTCACTCAGCGGGTGCTGTCGATCCGTGGTCGATCCCTGGTCAGCCCCGTATAGCATCGTCGCTATGACCTGGGGTACCGTCGAACTGGAACCGGAGGTCCGGGACTGGCTCGAATCGCTGTCGACGCCGCAGTTCGCCACGGCGGCGTTCTACGTCGACCTGGTGGCGGATCGCGGTCCACTGCTCGGCGAGCCGTACACCCGCCAGCTCGACGGCAAGCTCCGGGAGCTGCGGTTCCATCTGGACGGTCGTCCGGTTCGGGTGACGTACTGGATCGCGTCCAGGCGTCGGATCGTCCTGCTGACCGTGTTCGCGAAGACGCGGATGCGGGAGGCGGGTGAGGTCGAGCGGGCGCGTCGGGCGATGGCGCGCTGCATGGCGCAGGAGCACACGGTGGAGGACGACGATGACTGACACGACAGGGGCAGGGCGGGAGTCGTGGTCGGGGCTGCGGGATCGCCGGATGGGCGAGCCGGGTGCCGAGGAGGCGTACGAAGCCGCCCGGCTGGCGTTCGAGCTGGGGG
>DATLGI010000081.1:0-33180 GCA_035540535.1 Pseudonocardia sp. | reverse complement strand
GGACCGGGAAGGCGCTGCGTCGTGCTGATGAACCAGTCCTCGCGGGACTACACCCTCCTGGACGTCAGGCCTTCGCCGGGGCCCGGCAGGGGCGCCGTCTCATGACAGTCCTCAAGGGACAAGCGCCGCAAGCGCTCCCTGTCGGGATCCACCGTGCGAAGGGAAGGTAGAGCCATCAGCGACCGCGCGCTGCTCGTCCTCGAGGACGGCCGGATCTTCCGCGGCGAGGCGTACGGGGCGTTCGGCGAGGGGCTCGGCGAGGCGGTCTTCGCCACCGGCATGACCGGTTACCAGGAGACGCTCACCGACCCCAGCTACCACCGTCAGATCGTCGTGCAGACCGCCCCGCACATCGGCAACACCGGCTGGAACGACGACGACGACGAGTCCGCGCGGATCCAGGTCGCGGGCTACGTCGTCCGGGACCCGGCGCGGGTCGCGTCGAGCTGGCGCTCCCGGTGCTCCCTGGCCGACGCCCTCGCCGACCAGGGCGTCGTCGGCGTGGCCGGCATCGACACCCGTGCGCTCGTGCGCCACCTGCGGGAGTGCGGCGCCATGCGGGCCGGGGTCTTCTCCGGGTACGCCCTCGGTTCCGACGGGGAGCTCCTCGATCGCGTCCGGTCGAGCCCGCCGATGGCGGGCGCGGACCTCTACGGTGCGGTCACCACGCCCGATCGCTACATCGTGTCCCCGGAGGGGACGCCCCGGTTCCGGGTGGCCGCGCTGGACGTCGGGATCAAGTCGAACACCCCCCGGATGCTGGCCGCGCGCGGCGTCGAGGTGCACGTGCTGCCCGCGGACACGACGCTCGAGCAGGTCGAGGAGCTGGCGCCGGACGGCTTCTTCCTGTCCAACGGCCCGGGGGACCCGGCCACCGCCGACGGACCGGTGGCCCTGACCCGCCAGGTGCTGCAGCGGCGGATCCCGCTGTTCGGGATCTGCTTCGGCAACCAGATCCTGGGCCGCGCGCTGGGCCGTGGGACGTACAAGATGCGCTACGGGCACCGCGGGATCAACGTCCCGGTGGTCGAGCACGGCACCGGGCGGGTCGCGATCACATCGCAGAACCACGGCTTCGCGGTGGAAGGGGAGGCGGGGGAGCGGTTCGACACCCCGTTCGGTCGCGCCGAGATCACCCACACCTGCCCGAACGACGGCACCGTGGAGGGTCTGGCCCTGCTCGACGGGCCGGCGTTCAGTGTCCAGTACCACCCGGAGGCGGCGGCGGGCCCGCACGACGCGGCGGACCTGTTCGACCGGTTCATAGAGCTGATGGGCGGGAGGGCCTGATGCCGCGCCGCGACGACGTCCGGCACGTGCTCGTGATCGGCTCGGGCCCCATCGTCATCGGCCAGGCCGCGGAGTTCGACTACTCCGGCACCCAGGCCTGCCGGGTGCTGCGCGCGGAGGGCATCCGGGTGTCGCTGGTCAACTCGAACCCGGCGACGATCATGACCGACCCCGAGTTCGCCGACGCCACCTACCTCGAGCCGGTGACGCCGGAGTTCGTGGAGAAGGTGCTGGCGGCCGAGCGGGCCGCGGACACGCCGGTCACCGCGATCCTGGCCACGCTCGGCGGGCAGACCGCGCTCAACACCGCGGTCGCGCTGCACGAGAACGGGGTGCTGGAGCGCTACGGCGTCGAGCTGATCGGCGCGGACGTCGACGCGATCCGGCGCGGCGAGGACCGGTTGAAGTTCAAGGAGATCGTCCAGGCGGTCGGTGGCGACGTGCCGCGCTCGGCGGTCTGCCATTCCATGGACGAGGTGCGCGCGGCGGTGGCCGAGCTCGGCCTGCCGGTCGTCATCCGGCCGTCGTTCACGATGGGCGGGCTCGGCTCGGGCATGGCCCACGACGACGCCGATCTCGAGCGCCTCGCCGGCAGCGGGCTCGACGCCTCGCCGGTGCACGAGGTCCTCGTCGAGGAGTCCGTGCTCGGGTGGAAGGAGTACGAGCTTGAGCTGATGCGCGACCGCAAGGACAACGTCGTGGTCGTGTGCTCGATCGAGAACCTCGACGCGATGGGCGTGCACACCGGCGACTCGATCACCGTCGCCCCGGCGATGACGCTCACCGACCGCGAGTACCAGCGGATGCGCGACGTCGGGATCGCGGTGCTGCGCGCGGTCGGCGTCGACACCGGTGGCTGCAACATCCAGTTCGCGGTGCACCCGCGGACCGGGCGGCTGGTCGTCATCGAGATGAACCCGCGGGTCTCGCGGTCGAGCGCGCTCGCCTCGAAGGCCACCGGGTTCCCGATCGCCAAGATCGCCGCGCGGCTGGCCGTGGGCTACACCCTCGACGAGATCCGCAACGACATCACCGGCGAGACCCCAGCCGCGTTCGAGCCGACGCTGGACTACGTCGTGGTCAAGGTGCCGAGGTTCGCGTTCGAGAAGTTCCCCGGCGCGGATCCCGAGCTGACGACGACGATGAAGAGCGTCGGTGAGGCGATGGCGCTCGGCCGGTCGTTCCCGGAGGCGCTGGGCAAGGCGCTGCGGTCCGCGGAGTCCGCGCAGGCGGGGTTCTGGACGGTCGCGGACCCCGCCGAGGACCTGCTTGCCGGGTCGAGCGGCAGCTCAGCCGGGCCGGACGTGACGACGCCGACCGACGGCCGGATCTACGCGGTGGAGCGGGCCCTGCGCGCCGGGGTGCCGGTGCCCGAGGTGGCCGAGCGGTCGGGGATCGATCCGTGGTTCCTCGACCAGGTCCTCGGCCTGGTCGAGCTGCGTACCGAGATCCTGGACGCCCCCGTGCTCGACGCCGCGCTGCTGCGCCGGGCCAAGCGCGCCGGGCTCTCGGACCGCCAGCTCGCCGCACTGCGCCCCGAGTTCGCGGGCGAGGACGGCGTGCGCACGCTGCGGCACCGGCTGGGGATCCGGCCGGTCTACAAGACCGTCGACACGTGCGCGGCCGAGTTCGCCGCCCGCACGCCCTACCACTACAGCGCCTACGAGACCGACCCCGCGGCGGAGTCGGAGATCGCGGCGCAGACCGAGCGGCCGAAGGTGCTCATCCTCGGCTCCGGGCCGAACCGGATCGGGCAGGGCATCGAGTTCGACTACTCCTGCGTACACGCCGTGATGGCCCTGGGCTCGTCTCCCACCCCCCCAGGCGGGTTCGAGACCGTGATGGTCAACTGCAACCCGGAGACGGTCTCGACCGACTACGACACCGCCGACCGCCTCTACTTCGAGCCGCTGACGTTCGAGGACGTGCTCGAGGTGGTGCACGCCGAGCAGGCCTCCGGCACGGTCGCCGGGGTGATCGTGCAGCTCGGCGGGCAGACCCCGCTCGGGCTGGCCCAGCGGCTCACCGACGCCGGCGTGCCGGTGGTCGGCACGCCCGCCGCGGCGATCCACCTCGCCGAGGACCGGGGCGCGTTCGGCGAGGTGCTGCGCCGGGCCGGGCTGCCGGCGCCGGCGTTCGGCACCGCCACCTCGTTCGAGCAGGCCCGCGAGATCGCCGACCGGATCGGCTACCCGGTGCTGGTCCGCCCCTCCTACGTGCTCGGCGGGCGGGGCATGGAGATCGTCTACGACGACGAGACGCTGGCCGGCTACATCGCGCGCGCCACCGCCGTGAGCCCCGAGCACCCGGTGCTCGTCGACCGCTTCCTCGACGACGCCGTCGAGATCGACGTCGACGCGCTGTGCGACGGGCGCGAGGTGTTCGTCGGCGGGGTGATGGAGCACATCGAGGAGGCCGGGATCCACTCCGGCGACTCCTGCTGCACGCTGCCCCCGGTCACGCTGGGCCGGTCGGTGATCGAGCAGGTCCGGCGCTCGACCGAGGCGATCGCGCACGGCGTCGGGGTGCGCGGGCTGCTCAACGTGCAGTACGCGCTGCACGGCGAGACGCTCTACGTGCTGGAGGCCAACCCGCGCGCGTCGCGGACGGTCCCGTTCGTCTCGAAGGCGACGGCCGTGCCGCTGGCGAAGGCCGCCGCCCGGATCATGCTCGGCGCCACGATCGCCGGTCTGCGCGCCGAGGGCCTGCTGCCGGCCGCCGGGGACGGCGCCGAGCTGCCCGCGGACGCGCCGGTTGCGGTGAAGGAGGCCGTACTGCCGTTCCACCGCTTCCGCACCCGCGAGGGTCACGGCGTCGACCCGCTGCTGGGGCCGGAGATGAAGTCCACCGGCGAGGTGATGGGCATCGACGCGTCGTTCGGCCCGGCGTTCGCCAAGTCGCAGGCCGCCGCGTACGGCTCGCTGCCGACGGCCGGGCGGGTGTTCGTCTCGATGGCCGACCGGGACAAGCGCGCGATGGTGTTCCCGGTGCTCCGCCTCGCCGACCTCGGGTTCGAGGTGCTCGCCACGGAGGGCACCGCGGAGGTGCTCCGCCGCCACGGCATCGCCTGCGTCCCGGTGCGCAAGCACAGCGAGCGGGCGGCCGGCCCGACGATCGTCGACCGGATCCTCGCGGGCCAGGTGGACCTCATCGTGAACACCCCGTACGGCAACGCCGGCCCGCGCGTGGACGGCTACGAGATCAGGGCTGCCGCCGTCTCGCGCGGTGTGCCGTGCATCACCACCGTGCAGGGGGCCGCCGCGGCCGTGCAGGGCATCGAGGCGCTGATCCGCGGCGGCCTCGGCGTGCGTTCGCTGCAGGATGCGCACGCCGCGCTCGCGAAGGCCCGCCCGTGAGCGCCGGGTTCGGCGAGCGGCTGCTCGCCGCCGTGCGTGCGCACGGCCCGCTGTGCGTGGGGATCGACCCGCATCCCGGCCTGCTCGCCGAGTGGGGTCTCACCGACGACGCGGAGGGCCTGGAGCGCTTCACCGACGCCTGCACCGAGGCGCTGCGCGGGCAGGTGGCGGTGGTCAAGCCGCAGTCGGCGTTCTTCGAGCGGCACGGCGCGCGGGGGATCGCGGTGCTGGAGCGGGTGCTGCGGGCGTTCGCCGGCGGCCCCACCCTCACCCTGCTCGACGTCAAGCGCGGGGACATCGGCTCCACCATGGACGGCTACGCCGACGCGTACCTCGGGGTCGGCGCCCCGCTGGGCGCGGACGCGGTGACGCTGTCGCCCTATCTCGGCCTCGGTTCGCTCGTGCCGGCCGTCCGCACGGCCGAGGACGCCGCGCGTGGGGTGTTCGTGCTGGCCCGGACCTCCAACCCGGAGGGCGCCGAGGTGCAGCTGGCCGACTGGGCGGGGCGCTGCGTCGCGCAGACCGTCGTCGACGGGGCGGGGGCCCTCAACGAGGGCGCCGACCCGCTGGGTGCGGTCGGCGTCGTCGTCGGGGCGACGGCGGGGCACGGGCTGGACCTCGCGGCGCTGAACGGACCCGTCCTCGCCCCCGGGCTCGGGGTGCAGGGGGCGGGTCCGGCCGACGTGGCGGCCCGCTTCGTCGGCGTCGCCGGCCCGGTGCTGCCCGCGGCGGCGCGTTCGGTGCTGCGGGCGGGTCCGGACCCGGCAGCGCTGCGGGCCGCCGCGCAGCGGCTGCGCGACGATCTCGTCGCCGCGCACGAGGCCGCCCGCTGACCGGAACCGATTCCGAGCCTGCGCCGACCGGGCGCGTCGGACCCGTGGTCCGTGCCGGTCCCGTGGTATCACCCATCCGGGTGGTGGCCGGAGGAGAATCCACAGGTGGGACCCCCGCTACCTCTTCCCGGACGTGCGTGAGTACGTTCGGGGCAACCCCGCGGGAAGCCTCCGCCGGGGCCATGACGCGCCGGTCGGACGCGCACGACGAGAAAGACGGAGGAACCCGTGGCCCTTCCCCAGCTGACCGAGGAACAGCGTGCTGCCGCGTTGGAGAAGGCGGCTGCGGCGCGCCGCGCTCGGGCCGAGCTGAAGGACCGGCTCAAGCGTGGTGGGACCACTCTCGGGGAGGTCCTCAAGCAGGCCGACACCGACGAGGTGGTCGGCAAGATGAAGGTGTCGGCGCTGCTCGAGGCGATGCCGAGCGTCGGCAAGGTCCGCGCCGCGCAGATCATGGAGCGGCTGGAGATCGCGGCCAGCCGCCGGCTGCGCGGCCTCGGCGACCGCCAGCGCAAGGCGCTGCTCGCCGAGTTCGAGGGCTGAGACGATCGTGTGAGGGACCCGCGCGTGACGGACGACGACGTCCCGAGGGGCCGGCTGGTGGTGCTGGCCGGCCCCTCCGGCGTCGGCAAGAGCAGCGTGGTCCAGCGGTTGCGGGCGGAGCTGCCCGCCCTGTACTTCAGCGTCTCGGCCACCACCCGGGCCCCGCGCCCGGGCGAGGTCGACGGCCGGGACTACCGGTTCGTCGGCCCGGCCGGGTTCGATGCCCTGATCGCCCGCGGCGAGCTGCTGGAGTGGGCCGAGATCCACGGTGGCCTGCAGCGGTCGGGCACCCCGCGGGCGCCGGTCGAGGAGGCCCTCGCGGCCGGGCGGCCGGTGCTCGTCGAGGTGGACCTGCAGGGTGCGCGGGCCATCAAGGCGGCGATGCCCGAGGCCGTCACCGTGTTCCTGGAGCCGCCGTCGCTCGACGAGCTGGCCCGGCGCCTGCGCGGTCGCGGTACCGAGACCGAGGACCAGTTCCGGCGCCGGCTCGACACGGCCCCGGAGGAACTGGCCGCCCGCGCGGAGTTCGACGTCGCCGTCGTCAGCGGCGACCTGCGGGCCGTCGTCGACCGCTTGCTAGACTTGCTGGTCGGACCGGGCTCTCCCGTCGCCGATCCCGTATCCCAGGAGTCCTCTTCGTGAGCATGCCGCTGACCCACACGATTGCCGGTGCCCCGCCCGAGGGCATCACCAACCCCCCGATCGACGACCTGCTCGACAAGGTCAGCTCCAAGTACGCCCTGGTGATCTACGCCGCCAAGCGGGCGCGCCAGATCAACGACTACTACTCCCAGCTCGGCGAGGGCCTCCTGGAGTACGTCGGCCCGCTGGTCGAGCCGGGCGCCCGGGAGAAGCCGCTGTCGATCGCCATGCGGGAGATCCAGGCCGGCCTGCTCGAGCACACCGAGGGCGAGCAGTAGGCGTCGATCGAGCCGGCGAGGTCGCCATCGACGCCGGGAGGCCGCCCCGGGTGCTGCTCGGGGTGGCGGGCGGTATCGCGGCCTACAAGAGCGCGGAGCTGCTCCGCCGGCTCACCGAGAGCGGGCACTCCGTCCGGGTGCTGCCCACCGCGTCGGCGCTGGAGTTCGTCGGCGTCGCCACCTTCGAGGCCCTGTCCGGGCAGCCGGTGCACACCGGCGTGTTCGTCGACGTGCCGTCGGTGCCGCACGTGAAGCTCGGCCGGCAGGCCGAGCTCGTCGTCGTCGCGCCCGCCACCGCCGACCTGCTCGCCCGCGCGGCGTCGGGTCGCGCCGACGACCTGCTGACGGCGTCGCTGCTCACCGCGCGGTGCCCGGTGCTGTTCGCGCCGGCCATGCACACCGAGATGTGGGAGCACCCGGCGACGCGGGACAACGTCGCCCTGCTGCGGGCCCGTGGCGCGGTGGTGCTGGAACCCGCGTCGGGTCGGCTCACCGGCGCGGACACCGGCCCCGGGCGGCTTCCCGATCCCGCCGAGATCGCCGAGCTCGCCCGGCTGCTGCTGGAGCGCCCCGACGCGTTGGCGCGCGACCTCGAGGGCCGGCGCGTGGTGGTCTCGGCCGGCGGCACGCGCGAGGCGCTGGACCCGGTGCGATTCCTCGGCAACCGGTCCTCGGGCCGGCAGGGCTACGCGCTGGCCCGGGTCGCGGCCCAGCGCGGCGCGCACGTCACCCTCGTCGCGGCGCACACGGCCGACCTGGGCGACCCGGCCGCCGTCGAGGTCGTCCGGGTCGGGTCGGCGCGGGAGCTGCGGGAGGCGGTCCACGCCGCGGCGAAGGGCAGCGACGCGGTGGTGATGGCCGCCGCCGTCGCCGACTTCCGGCCGGCGGCCCTCGCCGAGCACAAGATCAAGAAGGGCTCGCGGGACCCGGATCCGGTGGCGCTCACCCGGAACCCGGACGTGCTCGTCGAGCTGGTCGCCGCGCGCCCCCCCGGCCAGGTCGTGGTCGGGTTCGCCGCCGAGACGGGCGACGCGTCGGGTGACGCGCTGCACCACGGCCGCACCAAGCTCGCCCGCAAGGGCTGCGACCTGCTGGTGGTGAACGCCGTGGGCGAGGGGCGCGCCTTCGAGGTGCCCGACAACGCCGGCTGGCTGCTCGGCGCCGACGGTGCGGAGGCCGAGCTGCCGGCAGGGTCCAAGGCGCTGCTCGCCTCGCGCGTCTGGGACGCGGTGGCGGCCCACCTCCGGGCGACGGCCGGCACTCCCGGCGACTAGGGCGTGACGACGGCGCCCTCCATCGCCGTTCGACGCGCCATCGCGTAGGCGAACAACCCCGCGGGCAGGAACATCAGCAGCCCGTAGATCGCCGGCGGCAGCGCGATCTCCGCGTTCGCCAGCAGCGCCGGGCTCAACGCGACCGTGATGGCCAGGACGCTGTTGTGGATCCCGATCTCCATGCCGCACGCGATCGCCTGCGGGCGGGTGACGCCGAACGCCCGGGGCACCCGGTAGCCGACTGTCAGGCTCAGCGCGGCGAACAGCAGGGCGATCGGGCCGACCGCGATCAGCCCGTCGAGCAGGATCGCGCGGTTCTCCGCCACCGCCGCGGCGATGACCAGGACGAGCACCACCGCGGAGGCGATCTTCACCGGGCGCTCCGTCCGCACCGCGAACGCCGGCACGCTGCGCCGCAGCAGCATCCCGAGGACGACCGGGATCAGCACGATCGCGAACACCTGGAGGATCTTGTCCGGCTGCAGGCCGATGGCCCCGCTCCCGCCGAGGAAGTGGGCGAGGGAGAGGTTCACCACCAGCGGCAGGGTCACCACCGCCAGCACCGAGTTCACCGCGGTGAGGCTGATGTTGAGCGCGACGTCGCCGCCGGCGAGGTGGCTGAGCAGGTTCGCCGTCGTGCCACCGGGTGAGGCGGCCAGCAGCATCATGCCGACCGCCAGCGTCGGGGTCAGCCCGAACGCCTCGACCAGCCCGAGGCAGGCCAGCGGTAGCACCACGATCTGGCAGGCCAGCGCGATCGCGGCGGCGCGGGGCCGGGCGAGCACGCGGGCGAAGTCCGCGGTCGTGAGCGACAGGCCCAGGCCCAGCATGACGACGCCGAGCGCGAGCGGGAGCAACACCGTCGTCAGCAGCGAGTCCACGTCCGGTCTTCCGTCCTCGTCGGCGCGGTGCTCACTGCCGGTGGATCGACCCCGCGGGACGGGCGCTGCGACGGGCGGTCGGGGGTGGGGACACCCGGAGCCGCCCGCCCCGCGGGGTCAGGGTGATCAGCCGAGCAGGCCGTCCAGCGGGGTCCCGCCGCCGCCCTCCTCGCCGGTGCCGCCGGCGGGCTCCTCCGCGGGCTCCTCCGCCGGGGCGGGCCGCCCGGCGGGGCCGGTGGGCGTGGAACCGTCCCGGGGTGCCGAGCCGCTGCGCGGCGCCGAGCCGTCGCCGGAGGCGTCGCCGTCGCGCGGGGCGACCCGGCGCGGCGCGTCCCCGTCGGGCGCGCTGGGTGCGGACTCGCCGTCCCGGCTGCGGGGCGAGGTGGTGGTGGGCGTGGCGTCGTCGTCGCGGTCGGCGCGCGTCGTCGACGTCGAACCGGCGTCGTCACTGCGCGAGGGCGTGCGGCTCGCCGGACGCGCCGGCGGCGCGCCGTCGACCGAGACGAACTCCTGGGCGGACCACCCGCCGAGGTCGATCAGCCGCACGAAGCCGTTGCGGGTCTCGCCGACCTGCACCGCCGTACCCGCCTCGCAGACCGCGACGATGGGAGCGTCGATCGAGGGCTGCGCCCGCACGTTGACGTTGTCGGTGCAGCGGCCCGGCTCCTGGGCGCCGGCCGAGCCGGCGACGACGGCCATGAGCGTGGTGGCGCTGACCGCGACGACCGCACCGACCACCGCGACGGCGCGACCGGGTCGTGACAACACGTTCATCTTCCGAAACCTCCGGATCGGGGGAGTACGAATCACCCAACGAGCGGGGTCGTGACCGATTCGCAACCCGACCGGACATCACCGGAAGGAGTGGTGAACCGCGAGACTTGCACGAAGGTGATTACGGAACGTGGGAGGAGGCTCCGCCAGACCCGGATCGGCCCACCGCGGCGGCACTAGGCTTCCGGTGACGGGGTCCTCGATGGGAAACGGGAGCGCGCGTGGCGAGCATCGGTCGGCGGTTGTTCACCAGCGAGTCGGTGACGGAGGGTCACCCGGACAAGATGTGCGACGCCATCAGCGACACCGTGCTCGACGCCCTGCTGGCCGAGGACCCCCGCTGCCGGGTCGCGGTGGAGACGCTGGTGACCACCGGGCAGGTGCACGTCGCGGGTGAGGTGACGACCACGGCGTACGCCGACATCCCGACCCTCGTGCGGGAGAGGATTCTGGAGATCGGCTACGACTCCTCCGCCAAGGGCTTCGACGGCCGCTCCTGCGGGGTGAACGTCGCCATCGGGGCGCAGTCGCCCGACATCGCGCAGGGTGTCGACACCGCCTACGAGCGGCGGGTGGAGTCCAGCGACGACGAGATCGCCCGGCAGGGGGCCGGCGACCAGGGGCTGATGTTCGGCTACGCGAACACCGACACCCCGGAGCTGATGCCGCTGCCGATCGCGCTGGCGCACCGGCTCGCCCGCCGCCTCACCGAGGTCCGGCGCAGCGGTGCCCTGCCCTACCTGCGCCCGGACGGGAAGACCCAGGTCACGATCGCCTACGAGGGCGACCGCGCGGTGCGCCTGGACACGGTGGTCGTGTCGAGCCAGCACGCCGCCGACATCGATCTCGAGGGGATGCTCGCGCCGGACGTGCGCGAGCAGGTCGTCGACCCCGAGCTCGGTGCGCTCGACCTGGACACCACGGACTACCGGCTCCTCGTGAACCCCACCGGGCGGTTCGTCGTCGGCGGTCCGATGGGCGACGCGGGCCTGACCGGCCGCAAGATCATCGTCGACACCTACGGCGGCTTCGCCCGCCACGGCGGCGGCGCGTTCTCCGGGAAGGACCCCTCGAAGGTCGACCGGTCCGCGGCCTACGCGCTGCGGTGGGTGGCGAAGAACGTCGTCGCCGCCGGACTGGCCGACCGCATCGAGGTGCAGGTCGCCTACGCCATCGGGCGCGCCGCCCCCGTCGGGCTGTTCCTCGAGACCTTCGGCACCGCGCAGGTCGACCCCGCGCGGATCGAGGCGGCGGTCCACGAGGTGTTCGACCTGCGCCCGGCCGCGATCATCCGCGATCTCGACCTGCTCCGCCCGATCTACGCCCCGACCGCCGCGTACGGCCATTTCGGGCGCACCGACCTCGACCTGCCGTGGGAGCGGACCGACCGCGCCGACGCGCTCAAGGCGGTGACGGCCGCGTGAGCTTCCCCCGGGCGGCAGACGCGGTCACGGTGCACCGGGCGGCCGACCCGCCGGACCTGGCCGGGCCGCCGACGGTCCGGTTCGTCGCGCCCGGCTCGGTCACCGGCGGGCGGTTCGGGCTGTTCGAGTACCGGGTACCCGCCCGCAGCACCGGCGCGCGACCGCACTACCACCGCACGTTCGCGGAGTCGTTCTACGTCCTGCGCGGCGAGCTGACGATCTTCGATGGGGAGCGCTGGTCGCCGTTCGGGCCCGGGGACTACGCGCACGTGGCCGACGGCGGGGTGCACGCATTCCGCAACGACGCCGACACCGAGGCCACGTTCCTCATCCTGTTCGCCCCGGGGATCGCCCGGGAGCGCTTCTTCACCGAGCTCGCCGAGATCCGGCAGAGCGGCCGCGTGCTCGACGACGGGGAGTGGGTGGCGTTCTACGCCCGGCACGACCAGGTCAATCTCTAGGAGGGCCGTGCCGGGGCGGGGGGAGTGGGTGCCCGCGGCCACGCTGCCGGTCGCCCGGGTGGCCGTCGACGTCGCCCTGGCGCACCTGGACCGGCCGTTCGACTACAGCGTCCCGGCCCATCTCGACGACGCGGCGGGCCCCGGCGTGCGGGTCCGGGTGCGGTTCGCCGGGCGGCTGCGCGACGGCTTCCTGCTGGAACGGGTCGCCGAGTCCGGGCACGCCGGCACGCTCGCGTGGGTGGAGCGCGTCGTCTCGCCGGAGCCGGTGCTCACCGCCGAGGTCGCCGCCCTGTGCCGGGCGGTCGCGGACCGCTACGCGGGCGTGCTCGCCGACGTGCTGCGGCTGGCGGTGCCGCCGCGCCACGCCCGGGTCGAGGCCGAGCCGCCGCGCGAGCCCGCGGTGCCCGGCGGGCCGGCGGTGGAGCGGGCCGGGTGGGCGCGCTACCCGCGCGGGCCGGCGCTGCTCGACACGCTGGCGGAGGGGCGGGCGGCGCACGCCGTGTGGCAGGCGCTGCCCGGGGAGGTCTGGACGCACCGGCTCGCCGAGGCCGCCGCCGTCACCGTCGCGGCCGGGCGCGGCGCGTTGCTCGTCGTCCCCGACCAGCGCGACGTCGACGCCCTGCACGCCGCCGTGGCCGCCCGCGTCGGCGCGGCCGCGGTCGTCGCGCTGACCGCCGAGCTGGGCCCGGCCGAGCGGTACCGGCGCTGGCTGGCGGTCCGGCGCGGGGCCGTGCGCGTCGTCGTCGGGTCCCGGTCGGCGGTGTTCGCACCGGTGACCCGGCCCGGCCTGCTCGCGGTGTGGGACGACGGCGACGACTCGCTCGCCGAGCCGCGCGCGCCCTACCCGCACGCCCGGGACGTCCTGGTGCTGCGGGCGCACGCGGCCGGGGCGGCACTGCTCGTCGGCGGCCACGCCCGGACCGCCGAGGCCCAGCTGCTGGTGGACGCCGGCTGGGCCCGCGAGGTGGTGGCGGAGCGGGTGACGGTGCGCGCCGCGGTGCCCCGGGTCACCGCGGCGGGTGAGAGCGGGGAGCGACCGGACCGCGAGCCGGGGCCGCGGGCCGCGCGGATCCCGGGTCCGGCGTTCGAGGCGGCGCGGTCGGCGCTGTCCGCCGGGCGGCCGGTGCTGGTGCAGGTGGCCCGATCGGGTTACCTGCCCTGGCTGGCCTGCGCCGGGTGCCGCGAGCCCGCCCGCTGCCGGCACTGCGCCGGGCCGCTCGGGGTTCCCGCCGCCGGGGCCGACGGCGTCCCGGCGCCGGCGCGGTGCCGCTGGTGCGGGCGGGCGCAGCCGCGGTTCCGCTGCCCGGCGTGCGGGTCCGCCCGGCTGCGGGCGGGCGTTATCGGGGCCGGGCGTACCGCCGAGGAGCTGGGCCGGGCCTTCGCCGGCACCACCGTGCGCTCCTCGGGTGGCGGCGCGCCGGTGCTCACCCGGGTGCCCGCGCGGCCGGCACTGGTGATCGCGACCCCGGGCGCCGAGCCGCCCGCTGAGGACGGCTACGGCGCCGCGCTGCTGCTCGACGGCTGGGCGATGCTCGCCCGCCCCGACCTGCGGGTCGCCGAGGAGACGCTGCGCCGCTGGCTGGCCGCCGCCGCCCTGGTCGTGCCGCACGGCGACGGCGGGCGGGTCGTGGTCGTCGCCGGGGCCGAGGTGCCGACCGTGCAGGCGCTCGTCCGCTGGGACCCCGTCGGTCACGCGGTCGCCGAGCTCGCCGCACGCGCGGAGGTCGGGTTCCCGCCCGCGGTGCGGATGGCCGCCGTGGACGGCGCCCCGCAGGCCGTCGCCGAGGTGGCGGCGGCCGTCGAGCTGGACGGTGACCTGCCGGGGCCGGAGGTCCTCGGCCCGGTCGACCTGGAACCGGGAGCGGACGGCGCGCCCCGGGAGCGCATGCTGCTGCGCGTGCCCCGCGAGCACGGCCGGGCGCTGGCCGCCGCGCTGGCCCGGGCGCAGGCCGGCCGCACAGCGCGCAAGGCCACCGACCCGGTGCGCGTCCGGCTGGACCCGGTCGAGATCGGCTGAGCGGCCGCCGTGGCAGACTGGATGCGCCGACCCGCACCCGCGCCGACGAGGAGATCCGTGTCCGTCCAGCCCGTCCGGCTCTTCGGCGATCCGGTGCTGCGCACGCCCGCCGCGCCCGTCACCACCTTCGACGCCGAGCTGCGCAAGCTGGTCGCCGACCTCACCGACACGATGCACGACGAGGGCGGCGCCGGGCTCGCGGCGCCGCAGATCGGCGTCGGGGTGCGGGTGTTCACCTACGACGTCGACGGGTTCGCCGGGCACCTGGTCAACCCGACCTTCGACGCCGTCGGTGACGAGGAGCAGCTCGGCCCCGAGGGTTGCCTGTCGATCCCCGGGTTCACCTGGGACTGCCGCCGGCACCTGCACGTCGTGGCGCGCGGGGTCGACATGCACGGCGAGCCGGTGACCGTCGAGGGCAGCGAGCTGCTGGCCCGCTGCATCCAGCACGAGACCGACCACCTCGACGGCGTGCTGTTCGTCGACCGGCTCGACCCGGAGATGCGCAGGCTCGCGATGGCCGAGATCCGCGCGGCGGAGTGGTTCGGCGCCGACGCCCCGGTCGTGAAGGTGAGCCCGCACCCGCTGTTCGGGAAGGCCCGGTGAGAGCTGCCGGCCTGCGGCTGCTCTTCGCCGGCACCCCGGCCCCCGCGGTCCCCGCGTTGCGGGCGCTGCTGGACTCGCCGCGCCACGAGGTCGTCGCCGTGCTGACCCGGCCGGACGCCCCGGCCGGGCGCGGACGGCGGCCGGCGCGGTCCCCGGTCGGTGCCGTCGCCGACGAGGCCGGGATCCCGGTGCTGACGCCGGCGCGGCCGTCGGATCCGGAGTTCCTCGACGCGCTGCGCGCGCTCGCCCCGGACTGCGCGCCCGTCGTCGCCTACGGGGCGCTGGTGCCGCGCGCCGCGCTGGACGTGCCCGGGCACGGCTGGGTCAACCTGCACTTCTCGCTGCTGCCGGCCTGGCGCGGCGCCGCGCCCGTGCAGGCCGCGATCCGCGCGGGCGACGACGTCACCGGGGCCACCACGTTCCGCCTGGACGAGGGCCTCGACACCGGGCCGATCTACGGCGTCGTCACCGAGGCGATCCGGCCGGCCGACACCGCGGGCGACCTGCTGGCCCGGCTCGCGGAGTCCGGCGCGCGGCTGCTCGTCGCCACGATGGACGGCATCGCGGACGGCACGCTGAGCGCGGTCGGGCAGCCCGCCGACGGGGTCTCGCACGCTCCGAAGATCACCGTCGCCGACGCCCGGGTGCGCTGGGGCGATCCGCCGGTCGCCGTCGACCGGGCCGTTCGCGCGGTCACGCCCGAGCCGGGCGCGTGGACGCAGTTCCGGGGGGACCGGCTCGGCATCGGGCCGGTGCGGGTGGTCGAGCAGCCACCGCTGCCACCCGGCGCACTCCGGGTCGAGAAGCGCCGGGTGCTCGCCGGCACCGCCGGGGCGCCCGTCCAGCTCGGCGAGGTGCGGCCGGTGGGCAAGCGCTCGATGCCCGCCCCTGACTGGGCCCGCGGCGTCCGGATCACCGACGGCGAGGCGCTCACATGACCGGGCCGCACCGTCGACAACGACGTTGTCGCGGTTTCCGGGCCGCCGATACAGCAACAACGTCGTTGTCGACGGGGGGTGACCGGTGACCGAGCCTCGTCGCCCGCGGCGGGACCGGCCCGCCGGGCCGCGCAACGCCGGGCCGCCCCGGCGTGGCCGCGAACCTTCCGGCCCGCCCGCCGTCGACCCGGCCCGCCAGGCCGCCTACGAGCTGCTGACCGCGGTCCGCGAGCGCGACGCGTACGCCAACCTCGCCCTGCCCGGAATCCTGCGCCGGATGCGGCTGCGCGACCGCGACGCGGCGCTGGCCACCGAGCTCGGCTACGGCACGCTGCGCGCGCAGGGCCTGCTCGACACGATCATCGGGCACTGCACCGACCGGGCGCTCGACCACGTCGAGCACGCCCTGCTCGACGCGCTGCGCCTGGGCGCCTACCAGCTGCTGCGCACCCGGATCCCGCCGCACGCGGCGGTGGACACCACGGTCGAGCTGGTGCGGGCGGACGCCGGCAGCCGCTCGGCCGGGTTCGTCAACGCGATCCTGCGGCGTGTCGGCGAGCGCGACGAGGCGGCCTGGGTGGCGGAGCTCGCCCGGCCCGCGGCGGAGGACCCGATCGGGCACGCGGCGCTCGCGCACGCTCACCCCCGCTGGATCGCGCAGGCGTTCGCCGACGCGCTGGGGGACACGGACGAGCTGGCTGCCGCGCTCGCCGCGGACGACGCCCGCCCCGCCGTGCACCTGCTCGCCCGCCCTGGCGAGATCACCGCCGAGGAGCTGGCGCTGGCCACCGGCGGCACGCCGGCGCCGTACTCGCCCTATGGCGTGCACCTCGAAGCCGGCTCCGGCGACGTCGGCGAGTTCGACGCGCTGACCCAGGGGCTCGCCGTGGTGCAGGACGAGGGGAGCCAGCTCGTGGCGCTGGCACTGACCCGCGTCCCGCTCGACGGGCCCGACGCGCGCTGGCTCGACCTGTGCGCGGGGCCGGGTGGGAAGTCCGCACTGCTCGGTGGCCTGGCCGCGATGGACGACGCGACGGTGGACGCGGTGGAGCTCCAGGAGCACCGGGCGGAGCTGGTGCGCCGCGCCGTCGACGGGCTGCCGGTCAGCGTGCACGTCGCGGACGGCCGGGCCGCCCCGCTGTCCGACGCCGCGGTCGACCGGGTGCTCCTCGACGCGCCGTGCACCGGCCTGGGCGCGCTGCGGCGGCGGCCCGAGGCCCGCTGGCGGCGCCGGCCGGAGGACGTGCCGGGTCTGGCCAGGCTCCAGCGCGAGCTGCTCGCCGCGGCGTTGCGGCACGTCCGGCCCGGCGGCGTCGTCGCGTACGTGACGTGCTCGCCGCACCTGTCCGAGACGGTCGGTGTCGTCGGCGGGGTCGCGCGCAGGGCGGGCGCGGAGCTGCTCGACGCCCGCCCGCACCTGCCCGGCGTGCCGGACCTCGGCGACGGGCCCACCGTGCAGCTCTGGCCGCACCGGCACGGCACCGACGCGATGTTCCTGGCCCTGCTGCGCCGCCCCTCCTGATCGCGCCGCGGCTCGCGCTCGGCCGGGACACGCTCGCACCAGCCAGACGTGGCCGACCGGGCGCGACACCTTATCCGTTCGGCCTACGACCCCACGCCAGCACGGCGAGCGCGATCATCGCCATCACGGCGCCGGTCGGGCCGACGCCGGGCAGCCCGGCCACCGGCAGTACCGCGGCGCCGAGGACGGCGCCGGTGGCGCTGCCCAGGTACAGGACCGAGGCGTTGAGCGCCAGCGTCGCCCCCGCCGAGGGCGGGTGCAGCCGGACCAGCCGCTGCTGCTGCACGGGGTTGAACCCCCACCCGGCGACACCCCAGACGACCAGGGCGACCGCGGCCGTCACCGGGTCGGCGACCACCCCGAACGTCGCCAGGGCCGCGGCGAGCAGGACGATCGAGGCGGCGAGCGTGGGTCCGGCCGGCCAGCGGTCGGCGACGCTCCCGCCGAGGGCCGTGCCGGCCACCCCCGCCACCCCGTTGACCAGCAGGAGGGCGGCGATCGCGGTGCCCCCGAGCCCGACCTCGCCGGCCAGCAGCGCCGCGAGGTAGGTGATGACGGTGAACTGTGCCGTGGCCTGGAGCCAGGTGACTGCCACCGCGGGGACGAGGCCGCGCCGGGCCAGCAGGGCCCGCCACGCGCGCAGCGGGAAGAGCGGCGGGTCCTCGATCCGCCGCACGGCCGCGGCGACGGCGACCGCACCGGCCGCGGCCAGGGCGACCACCAGCCCGAAGCTCCAGCGCCACCCGAGGGCCTCCCCGACGACCGTGCCCAGCGGGACCCCGAGCACGGTGGCCACCGGGAGGCCGGAGAAGGCCAGGGCGAGCGCCCGGCCGCGCTGCGCCTCGGCGGCGAGGCTCGCGGCGGCGGCCAGGGACGTCGGGGTGTACATCGCTCCGCCGACGGCGCTGACGAGCCGCCCGGCGGCGAGCAGCGCGAACCCCGGGGCGAGCAGCGCCAGCACGTTCCCGGCGAGGAACACCGCGAGCGCGGCCAGCAGGACGGTGCGCCGCCGGAAGCGTCCGAGCACCGAGACCAGCAGCGGCGCGGCCACGGCGTAGGTCAGTGCGTAGACCGTCATCAGCTGGCCCGCGGTGCCGACCCCCACGCCCACGTCGCGCGCCACCGCCGGCAGGACGCCGACGATGACGAACGCACCCGTCCCGACGGCGAAGTTGCCGCCGGCGAGCACCCCGAGCCGCAACCGCAGCGCGGGATCCAGGCGCACCCTCGCGGTCGGCGCGCTCACCTCGGGGGCACCGGCGGGCATGCCCCTGCGAAGCCGCGGACGGTCGGCGGTATTCCCGCGGTCGCGATCCGGCTGCGGTCGCCCGGCTCGTCGCCGACGTCGCCCGGAGGGGATGAGGACGACGAACGGGGTACCCGCGTAACCTCCGCGTGTGGCCCCGATGATCGCGCCGAGCATCCTCTCCGCCGATTTCGCCCGGCTCGGCGACGAGGCCGCCGCGGTCGGCGGTGCCCCCGGTGCGGGCGCGGACTGGCTGCACGTCGACGTGATGGACGCGCACTTCGTACCGAACCTCACCTTCGGCCTGCCCGTGGTCGAGTCCCTGATCGAGGCCACGACGGTGCCGCTGGACTGCCACCTGATGATCGAGGACCCGGATCGCTGGGCGACCGGCTACGCGGAGGCCGGCGCGCACAACGTGACGGTGCACGTCGAGGCCGCACGGGACCCCGTCGCGCTGGCGCGTGACCTGCGCGCCGCCGGTGCCCGGGCCGGGCTGTCGGTGAAGCCGCGGACCCCGCTCGAGCCGTACGTCGAGCTGCTGCGGCACTACGACACGCTGCTGGTGATGAGCGTCGAGCCGGGGTTCGGCGGCCAGGAGTTCATCCCGGAGGTGCTCGACAAGGTCCGCACCGCCCGCCGCCTGGTGGACACCGGTCACCTCACCGTGCTGATCGAGATCGACGGTGGGATCAACGCCGACACCATCGAGGCGGCGGCCGAGGCCGGCGTCGACTGCTTCGTCGCCGGCTCCGCCGTCTACGGGGCCGAGGACCCGGGCCGGGCCGTGCGCGCGCTGCGCGAGCGGGCCCGCGCCGCCTCCCCGCACCGGTGGACCTGACCGTCCGATGAGCGTCGACCCGCCCCGGCTCGTCGCGGCCATGCGGGCCGCGATCGCCACCTCGGCCGCGGTGCAGGGCACCACCAGCCCGAACCCGCCCGTCGGCTGCGTGGTCCTCGACGCGGCCGGGCGGGTCGTCGGCACCGGCGCCACCGCGCCGCCGGGCGGTGCGCACGCCGAGGTCCTCGCCCTGCAGGAGGCGGGGGAGCGGGCCCGCGGGGGTACCGCAGTCGTCACCATGGAGCCGTGCGCCCACCACGGCCGGACCCCACCGTGCACCGCGGCGCTCGTGGCAGCAGGGATCGCCGCGGTGCACGCCGCGGTCGCCGACCCCAACCCCGCGGCGGCCGGTGGCGCGGACGTGTTGCGGGCGGCCGGGGTCGACGTCGAGATCGGCCTGCTCGCCGACGAGGTCGCCCGCGGCCCGCTACGGGCCTGGTTGCACCGCATCCGCACCGGGCGCCCGCACGTCACCTGGAAGTTGGCCGCGACCCTCGACGGCCGCAGCGCCGCCGCCGACGGCACCAGCCGCTGGATCACCGGTGAGGACGCCCGGGCCCGGGTGCACGCCCTGCGCGCCGCGGCCGACGCGATCGTGGTCGGTACCGGCACGGTCCGGGCCGACGATCCGGCCCTCACCGCCCGGTGCCCGGACGGCCGCCTGCGGGACCGGCAGCCACTGCGGGTCGTCATGGGCCGCTCCGAGATCCCCCCCGCGGCCCGGCTGTGCGCCCCCGACGTGCTGCACCTGCGCACCCGCGATCCCGACGCGGCGCTGGTCGCGCTGGCCGCTCGCGACGTCGTCGACGTCCTGCTGGAGGGCGGTCCCCGGCTCGCGGGGGCCTTCCTCGCCGCCGGCCGCGTGGACCGGGTGCTCGCCTTCCTCGCCCCCGCCCTGCTCGGGGCGGGCCCGCCCGCGCTGGCCGACGCGGGAGTGGGGACGATAGGGGCCATCAGGCGCTTGCAGGTGGACGCGGTCAGCCGCGTCGGGGTGGACGTGCTGGTGGACGCGCGGCCGGGCGAGGAGACGTGATGTTCACGGGGATCGTGGAGGAGATCGGCGAGGTGGTCGCCGTGCAGCGGGCCGGCGACGTCGTCCGGCTCACCGTGCGTGGGCCGCTGGTCACCGCGGACGCCCGGCACGGTGACTCGATCGCGGTCGGCGGCGTGTGCCTGACCGTCGTCGATCCCGCCGGCAGCACCGACGGCACCTTCACCGTCGAGATGGTGCCGGAGACGCTCGCCCGCACCGGCCTGTCCGGCGTGGCGGTGGGGCAGCGGGTCAACCTCGAGCGGGCCGTGGCCGTCGGCGGTCGGCTCGGCGGGCACATCATGCAGGGCCACGTCGACGGCGTCGGCACCCTCGTCTCCCGCGCCCCCGGGGAGCGCAGCGACGAGCTGCGCTTCACCCTGCCCCCCGAGCTCGCCCGCTACGTCGTCGAGAAGGGGTCGATCGCCGTCGACGGGGTGTCGCTGACGGTCACCGCCGTGCACCCGGACGGCTTCGCCGTCGCCCTCATCCCCACGACGTTGGCGCACACCACACTCGGGGTGCTGCGCCCGGGGGATACCGTCAACCTGGAGGTGGACGTCGTGGCCAAGTACCTGGAGCGGCTCTCCGCCGGCTGGAGGGAGGTTCCGTGACGGATCCGACAGGGCCGGGTCCGGCGTCGATCGAGCGTGCGGTGCGCGATCTGGCGGCGGGGAAGCCGGTCGTGGTCGTCGACGACGAGGACCGCGAGAACGAGGGCGACCTGATCTTCGCCGCGGAGATGGCGACGCCGGAGCTGGTGTCGTTCATGGTCCGCTACACGTCCGGCTACATCTGCGTGGCGCTGACCGAGGCGGAGTGCGACCGGCTCGACCTCCCGCCGATGCACCACACGAACTCGGACAGCTTCCGCACCGCGTTCACCGTCACCGTCGACGCCCGCGCCGGGGTGACCACCGGGATCTCGGCGTCGGACCGCGCGCACACGATCCGGCTGCTGGCCGACCCTGCGGCGGGCCCCGCAGACCTCGTCCGGCCCGGCCACGTCCTGCCGCTGCGGGCCCGTGCGGGCGGCGTGCTGCGCCGGCCCGGGCACACCGAGGCCGCCGTCGACCTCGCCCGGCTGGCGGGCCTGGCCCCCGCCGGCGCGCTGTGCGAGATCGTCTCGCAGAAGGACGAGGGCGAGATGGCCCGCGGCGACGAGCTGCGCGTGTTCGCCGAGGACCACGGCCTCACCTACCTGACGATCGCCGAGCTGATCGCCCACCGGCGGCGGGTCGAGAAGCACGTCGTGCGGGTGGCGCAGGCCCGGATCCCGACCCGGCACGGCGACTTCACCGCCTACGGCTTCGACTCGCTGCTCGACGGGATCGAGCACATCGCGCTGGTCCGCGGAGAGCTCGGGGACGGCGAGGACGTGCTGGTCCGCATGCACTCGGAGTGTCTGACCGGCGACGTCCTCGGCTCGCTGCGGTGCGACTGCGGCCCGCAGCTCGACGCCGCGCTCGCCGCGGTGGCCGAGGAGGGCCGCGGCGTCGTCGTGTACATGCGCGGTCACGAGGGGCGCGGCATCGGGCTGCTGCACAAGCTGCAGGCCTACCAGCTCCAGGAGTCCGGGGCCGACACCGTCGACGCCAACCTCGCGCTCGGCCTGCCCGCCGACGCCCGCGACTACGGCACCGGCGCGCAGATCCTCGCCGACCTCGGCGTGCGTTCGATGCGGTTGCTCACCAACAACCCGCAGAAGCGTGCGGGCCTGGAGGGCTACGGGCTGCGGATCATCGGTCGGGTCCCGCTGCCGGTGCGGGCGCACCCGGAGAACCTGCGCTACCTCGCCACGAAGCGCGACCGGATGGGCCACGACCTGCCCGACCTCGACGGACCGGTGAGCGGGGCGGTTCGGTGAGCGGTGAGGGGCGCCCCGAGGGCGACCTGCCGGACGCGGCCGGGCTGCGGGTCGCGGTCGCCGCCACGACCTGGCACGCCGAGATCGTCGACACGCTGGTGGAGCGGGCGCTGGCCGCGGCGGGAGCGGCCGGGGTCACGGGGCCGACGGTGGTACGGGTGTCGGGGGTCGTCGAGCTGCCGGTGGTGTGCCAGGAGCTGGCGCGCACCCACGACGCGGTGGTCGCGCTCGGCGCGGTGATCCGCGGCGGCACCCCGCACTTCGAGTACGTCTGCGACGCGGTGACGGCCGGCCTGACGCGGGTCTGCCTCGACGAGCGCACCCCGGTCGGCAACGGCGTGCTGACCTGTGACAGCCACGCGCAGGCCGTCGAGCGGTCGGGCGGGTCGGGCGCGCGCGAGGACAAGGGCGCCGAGGCGTGCCTCGCGGCCCTGCACACCGCGCTGCTGCTGCGCGAGCTGCGGTCGGGCTCGCGGTCGGCGGCCGGCCCGTGACGGCGCCCGAGGCCCTGACGGTGCGACCGCGCAAGGCCCTGATCGCGTCCTGGGTGGGCGCGGTGGTGACGATGGTGCTGTTCACCGTCATCGCGGCCGTCCTGCGCAACAGCCCGACCGGGGTGTTCTTCCGGCTCGCCGACCAGATCGCGATGCTGGTGATCGGCGCGTTCGTGGCCGGCGGGGTGCTGCTGCTGGCCCGCCCGCGGGTGCGGGCGGACGGCGAGGGCATCGAGGTGCGCAACATCCTGGTCACCCGGTACGTGCCGTGGTCCGACGTCGTGGCCGTGACCTTCCCGGACCAGGCGCCCTGGGCTCGCCTCGAGCTGCCCGACGACGAGTACCTGTCGGTGCTGGCGATCCAGGCCGTCGACGGCGCGCGGGCCGTGGCGGCCATCCGCCGGGTGCGGGCGCTGCACGCTGCGGCACGCGCGGGCTGAGCGCACGTAGCATCGGGGCCGTGCTGCGCGCCCGACGGTCCCGCCCCGCGTCCGACGAGCAGGTCCGGGTGGGTGACATCGTCCTGCGCAACCGGCTGGTGACCTCGTCCAGCCTGCTGGGGTACGGCGTCGCGAACTCCGCGTTCTACGGGATGAGCCCGATCGCGATGTTCGTGCCGCTGCGGGAGTTCGGCGCCGTGACCACCCGCACGCTCACCGTCGAGCCGCGCGAGGGCCACTTCACCACCCGCGACGACTGGTCGCCGCGGGAGCTGCCCGGCCTGCTGCGCCGGTACGGCACGGTGCTGCGCGGCGTCGACGGCGGCTGGGTCAACGCGTTCGGCTGGTGCAACGTCGGGATCGACGCCTACCTGCGCGACTACTTCCCGCGCACCCGCGAGCAGCGCACGATCATCTCCCTCGGCGGGTTCTCCGCGGCGGAGTTCGTCACCCTCGTCGACCGGGTGAACGCCGCCGTGCCGGCCGGGGAGATCGCCGCCGTGGAGCTCAACGTGTCCTGCCACAACGTCAACTTCGACTTCTCGGCGATACTGCAGGCGGTGCTCGACGAGGCCGTGCCGCGCAGTGCCCACCCGGTGCTGCTCAAGCTCTCCCCGGACGACGACTACCTGCGCAACGCCCGGCAGGCCGTGCGGGCCGGGGTGTCCGGCCTGACGGCGATCAACACGGTCAAGGCGCTGCGGCTGCACCCGCGCACGGGCGAGCCGTTCCTCGCCAACCGGTACGGCGGGCTCTCCGGCCGGGCGATCAAGCCGATCGGGCTGCGCGTGGTCTCCGAGCTGCGGGAGGCCGGCGTCACCCTGCCGATCATCGGCTCGGGTGGCATCCGCACGCTGGACGACTGCCGCGAGTACTTCTGGGCCGGCGCCGACGCGGTGAGCCTCGGCAGCGCGGCCTGGCTGGCGAGCTATCCGGGCTACGCCCTCGCACCCTTGCGGGCGCTGCACGTTCGGCGCGTGCTGTCCGCCGTTCGGCGCTACAATGCGCAACCACTTCCGTGCGGAGCGTCGCGCTGAGAGATCATCCCCGCATCGTGATCGGCGAGGGAGGGGCATGACCGCAGCCGACCCGGCCGTCCCGGCCACGCGCGCGCCGGATCGCCGGCCCCGGGTGGTGCTGTTCGACGTCTTCGAGACCCTGCTGCGGGTCGAGGAGCTGTCCCGCCGGTTCGTCGACGTCGGCCGGCCCGCGCACGAGTGGGAGCTGTTCTTCACCCGCACGCTGCGTGACGGGATGGCCCTGACCCTGGCCGGCGAGTGCCGGCCGTTCGCCGAGGTGGCCCGCAACGCGCTATGCACCACCGCCCGGCACACGCTCTCCGACGAGGCACTCGACCACGTGCTCGCCGGGTTCCGGCTGCTGCCGGCGCACCCGGACGTCGAGCCCGCGTTCGCCGCCCTGGCCCGCGCGCGGATCCCGATGTACGCGTTCACCCACGGCGACGCCGCCGTGGCCTGCGCGGCGCTGGACCGGGCCGGCCTGCGCAGCTATCTGCGCGACGTCTTCTCCGCCGAGGAGATCCGCTCGTTCAAGCCCCCGCCCCGGGTGTACCACTGGGCCTGCTCCCGGGTGGGGTCCACCCCGGCGCGGACCGCCCTCGTGGCCGCCCACTCCTGGGACGTGCACGGGGCGGTGTCGGCGGGAATGATCGGCGGCCTGGCCACCCGGCTGGAGGGCGCGGTGCCCGCCACCTGCGCCCGCCCGCACGTCGCGGCGGAGCGGCTCGACGCCGTGGTGGACGGCCTGCTCGCCCTGCCGGCCTGACCGGCGACGGCCGGACGGGTTCAGCCGCGGGTGAGTCGGGCGACCACCGCGTCCAGCACGCGGTCGGGCAGCACCGCGCACGCCAGCGCCTGGAGGTGGGCGTCGGTGCCGACCAGGTAGCGCGTGCGCGGCCGGCGGGCGCTCAGCGCGTGCAGCACGGCGCGCGCGACCCGCTCCGGCGGGACCCCGTGCTCGGCGGCCGCGCCCGCGACCGCCGAGACCCGGCGCAGCCGGCGGCCGTACGCGGCCTCGGCGGCGGGCGGCAGCGTGCTGATCGCCCGGTGCCCCGCGGCCTCGCCCTTGCCCCAGATCGGTGTCGTGACGACGCCGGGCTCGACGAGGGCGACCCGCACGCCGAGCGGGCGCACCTCCCGGCGCAGCGCGTCGGTGAACCCGGCGAGCCCGGCCTTCGCGGCGGCGTACGGCGCGAGGAACGGCGGATGGGTGCGGCCGCCGATCGACCCGATGTTCACCACCCGGCCCCGGCCGGCCCGCAGGGCGGGCAGCAGCGACCGGGTGAGCGCGAACGGGGCGAGCAGCATGACGTCGAAGTGCCGGCGCACCTGCTCCCCCGGCATGGTCTCGACCGGGCCGGGCTCGGCGAACCCGGCGTTGTTCACCGGCCCGGCGAGCCGGTCCCCGGCCTCGGCTGCCAGGCGCTCGACGGCGGCGGCGTCCGTGACGTCGAGCAGCACGGGCGTGACGCCGGGGCCGGTGAGCGCCGCGGCGTCGGCCTGCCGGCGCACGGTCGCGAGGACGTCGAAGCCGGCGGCGGCCAGCGCGGTCACGCAGGCCCGGCCGATCCCGGTGGACGTCCCGGTGACGACGACCCGGCCTGCCGGCATGCCCTCACGGTAGCCGTGGCATCGACGCCTACTCTGATGAGGCCATGCCGGATCCCGCCAGCTACCGCCCGGCCCCCGGGTCCATCCCGGAGGCCCCCGGCGTATACCGGTTCTCCGACGCCCACGGCCGGGTGGTCTACGTCGGCAAGGCCAAGAGCCTGCGCCAACGTCTCAACTCGTACTTCGCGGACCTGTCCGGCCTGCACCCGCGGACGCGGCAGATGGTCACCACGGCGGCGGCGGTGGAGTGGACGGTCGTCGGCACCGAGGTCGAGGCCCTCCAGCTGGAGTACAACTGGATCAAGGAGTTCGACCCGCGGTTCAACGTCCGCTACCGCGACGACAAGACCTACCCGGTACTCGCCGCCACGCTGAACGAGGAGTTCCCGCGACTGCACGTCTACCGCGGCCCCCGCCGCAAGGGCGTCCGCTACTTCGGCCCGTACGCCCACGCGTGGGCCATCCGCGAGACTCTCGACCTGCTGCTGCGGGTCTTCCCGGCCCGCACCTGCAGTGCCGGGGTGTTCCGCCGGCACGGCCAGATCGGCCGGCCCTGCCTGCTCGGGTACATCGACAAGTGCTCGGCGCCGTGCGTGGGCCACGTCGACGCCGCGCAGCACCGGGCGATCGTGGAGGACTTCTGCGAGTTCCTGTCCGGCCGCACCGACCGGATGGTCCGCGAGCTCGAGCGGCAGATGGCGGAGGCGTCGCAGCGGCTGGAGTTCGAGCGGGCGGCCCGGCTGCGCGACGACGTGGGCGCGCTGCGCCGGGCGATGGAGCGCCAGGCGGTGGTGCTCGGTGACGGCACCGACGCCGACGTCGTCGCGTTCGCGCAGGACGAGCTGGAGGCTGCGGTGCAGGTCTTCCACGTCCGCGGCGGGCGGGTGCGCGGCCAGCGCGGATGGGTGATCGACAAGGTGGAGCCGACGGACACGGCGCAGCTCGTCGAGCGCTTCCTCACCCAGTTCTACGGCGAGCAGGCGGCGCTCGCCGGCGCCGCCGACGACGCGAGCCAGCCCGTGCCGCGGGAGATCCTCGTGCCGGTGCTGCCGACCGAGGTCGACGCGCTGGCGGACTGGCTCTGCGGTCTGCGCGGTTCGCGGGTGCAGCTGCGGGTGCCGCAGCGGGGGGACAAGCGGGCGCTGGCCGAGACCGTCGCCCGCAACGCCGCGGAGGCGTTCACCCAGCACAAGCTGCGCCGCGCCGGTGACCTGACGTCGCGGTCGGCAGCGCTGCAGGAGATCCAGGACGCGCTCGGGCTGGAGGGCCCGCCGCTGCGGATCGAGTGCGTCGACGTCTCCCACGTCCAGGGCAGTGACGTGGTCGCCTCGCTCGTCGTGTTCGAGGACGGGCTGCCCCGCCGCTCGGACTACCGCCGCTTCGAGATCCGCGGGGGCGCCGAGGGCGGTGACGTGGGCGCCATCGGCGAGGTGGTCCGCCGGCGCTTCCGCCGGTACCTCGCCGAGACCGCCGAGCCGACCCGGGCCGGCATCGACCCGGACACCGGACGGCCGCGGAGGTTCGCCTACCCGCCGAACCTGCTCGTCGTCGACGGGGGCCCGCCCCAGGTGCAGGCGGCCGCCGCCGCGCTCGAGGAGCTCGGCGTCGCCGACGTCGCGGTCTGCGGGCTCGCGAAGCGGCTCGAGGAGGTCTGGTTGCCCGCCGATCCCGACCCCGTGGTGCTCTCGCGCACCAGCGAGGGGCTGTACCTGTTGCAGCGCGTGCGCGACGAGGCGCACCGGGTCGCCATCACCTACCATCGTCAACGTCGTTCCCGGGGTATGACCAGCTCGGTGCTCGACGGCGTGCCCGGCCTCGGCCCGGCCCGCCGGGCCGCGCTGCTCAAGCACTTCGGGTCGGTCCGCCGGCTGCGTGCCGCCGCCCCCGAGGAGATCGCCCGGGTCCCGGGTTTCGGGCCGCGCACCGCGGCGGCCGTGTCGAGCGCGCTCAACGGCGCCGACAGCGCGGACCAGGAGGCCATCCGGTGACCGACGAGGCGGCGGGAATCGAGGTCACGCTGGTCAGCGGCCTGTCCGGGGCCGGGCGCAGCACGGCGGCGAAGGTGCTGGAGGACCTCGGCTGGTTCGTGGTGGACAACCTGCCCCCCGAGCTGATCGCCACGATGGTCGACCTCGGGGCCCGGGCCCGCGGCGAGGTCACCCGGATCGCGGTCGTGATGGACGTCCGCAGCCGGGCGTTCACCGCCGACCTGTCCGCGGTCATCAAGGACCTCGACGCCCGCGGCTACAAGCCGAGGCTGCTGTTCCTGGAGGCCTCGGACGCCGTGCTGGTCCGCCGGTTCGAGCAGGTCCGGCGCAGCCACCCGCTGCAGGGCGACGGGCGGCTGGTCGACGGCATCACCCGCGAGCGCGAGCTGCTGCGCCCGCTGCGGGAGACCGCTGACCTCGTCGTGGACACCTCCGCGGTCACCGTGCCGGTGCTGCGGGCGACGCTCGAGCGGGCGTTCGGCAGCGCGGCGGAGCCGGTCACCCGGGTCACGGTGCTGTCGTTCGGCTACAAGTACGGCCTGCCGATGGACTCGGACCTGGTGGCCGACGTGCGCTTCCTGCCCAATCCGTTCTGGATCCCCGAGCTCAAGGAGTTCACCGGCCGCGACGACGCCGTGCGCGACTACGTGCTGTCCCAGGAGGGCGCCGAGGAGTTCATCGACCGCTACCTGGACCTGCTGCACCTGGTGGGCGCCGGGTACCGCCGCGAGGGCAAGCGCTACCTCACGGTCTCCATCGGCTGCACGGGCGGCAAGCACCGCAGCGTCGCGATCAGCGAGGAGATCGCCCGGCGGCTCGCGGGCCCCGGCCGGGACGCGGACGGCATCGCCGTCGACGTCGTGCACCGCGACCTGGGACGCGAGTGACCCGCGTCGTCGCCCTCGGTGGGGGGCACGGCCTGCACGCGACACTCAGCGCGTTGCGGCTGCTGCACGGGCGCGGGCTCGTCGACTCGATCACGGCCGTGGTCACCGTCGCCGACGACGGCGGCTCCTCCGGGCGGCTGCGCCGGGAGCTGGGCCTGCTCCCGCCGGGCGACCTGCGGATGGCGATGGCGGCGCTGGCCGGGGAGGCGCCGGATCCGTGGGTCACGCTGCTGCAGCACCGGTTCGGCGGCACCGGCGCGCTGGCCGGGCACGCCGTCGGCAACCTGCTGCTCGCCGGGCTGATGGAGACCCTCGGCGACCCTGTCGCCGCGCTCGACCGGGTGGGCGCCCTGGTCGGGGTGCTGGGCCGCGTGCTGCCGATGAGCTGCGAGGCGCTCGACATCGAGGCCCAGGTGACCGGCCTGCACCCGGACGACCCGATGGCGGTGTCCCGCATCCGCGGTCAGGTGGCGGTGGCGTCCACCCCGGGCCGGGTGCAGCGGGTCCGGCTGCGGCCCGACCGGCCGCGGGCGTGCCTGGAGGCCGTCGAGGCCGTCCGCGAGGCCGACGTGGTCGTCCTCGGTCCGGGATCGTGGTTCACCAGCGTGCTGCCGCACCTGCTCGTCCCCGCGCTGCGGGACGCCGTGCTCGACGGGTCGGCGTACCGGGTCGTGGTGCTGAACCTCGCCCCCGAGCCCGGCGAGACCGCCGGGTTCTCACCCGAGCAGCACCTGGCCGTACTCTCCGAGCACGCCCCGGGGCTGCGCCTGGACGCGGTGCTGGCCGACGTCGCCGCGGTGCCGGTGCCGGACCGGCTCCGGCGTGCGGCCCGTACCGTGCTGACGGGTGACGGCCGGATCCACCTGGCGCCGGTCGCCGCGGAGGGGACGGGTCGGGGGGCGGCCGAGCCGCGGCACGATCCCGCGGCGCTCGCCGAAGCCCTGCGGGCCGTCCTGGCGGAGCTGCCGTCGGCCCGCCGGGACGCGACCGAGAGGAGCTGAGGTGCAGAACCGCGACGCGCTTGCCGGCTGGAGGTCGGCGACATGGCGATGACGGCTGCGGTGAAGGACGAGCTCAGCCGGCTGACGGTCACCAAACCCTGCTGCCGGCGGGCCGAGGTGGCCGCGTTGCTGCGGTTCGCCGGTGGCCTGCACATCGTCGGCGGTCGGGTGGTGATCGAGGCGGAGGTGGACACCGGCTCGGTCGCCCGTCGGCTGCGCCGGGACCTGCACGAGCTCTACGGCCACGCCTGCGAGGCGCACGTGATCAGCGCCGGCGGGCTGCGGCGCGGCCCCCGCTACGTGATGCGGGTCGTGCGCGACGGCGAGGGGCTGGCCCGCCAGACCGGCCTGCTCGACGCCCGCGGGCGGCCGGTGCGCGGGCTGCCGCCGGCGGTGGTGTCCGGCGGGGTCTGCGACGCCGAGGCGGCCTGGCGCGGCGCATTCCTGGCACACGGCTCGCTCACCGAGCCCGGCCGCAGCTCCGCGCTCGAGGTGACCTGCCCCGGGCCGGAGGCGGCGCTGGCGCTGGTCGGGGCCGCCCGCAGGCTGGGCGTGGCGGCCAAGGCACGCGAGGTCCGCGGGGCGGACCGGGTGGTGGTGCGCGACGGCGACGCCATCGGCGCCCTGCTCACCCGGCTGGGCGCGCACGACTGCGTCATGGCCTGGGAGGAGCGGCGGATGCGCCGCGAGGTGCGCGCCACCGCGAACCGGCTCGCGAACTTCGACGACGCCAACCTGCGCCGTTCCGCCCGCGCCGCCGTCGCCGCCGCCGCCAGGGTGGAGCGAGCGCTGGAGATCCTCGGTGCGGACGTGCCGCAGCACCTGCTCGCCGCGGGCCGGCTGCGCAGCGAGCACCGGCAGGCGTCGCTGGAGGAGCTCGGCCAGCTCGCCGAGCCGCCGATGACCAAGGACGCGGTCGCCGGACGGATCCGGCGGCTGCTGCACATGGCCGACAAGAAGGCCGCGGACCTGGGCATTCCCGACACCGACTCGGCCGTCACCGCCGAGTTGCTCGAGAAGGACTGACGTGCGCCGCCGGGGAGCGCCTCCCGGCGCCGGCCCAGGCTCGCACCTCGCGGAGCCGGCACGGCAGCGGCGAGCGCGTCATGGTCGACCTCCGGACGTCGATGTTCCCGGACTACTGTGGCTCGGGAGTTCTCCATCGACATCGCAGGAGGCGGACGGATGACCGTGCGGGTGGGCGTGAACGGGTTCGGCCGGATCGGCCGCAACTTCTGGCGGGCGGTCGACGCCCAGCGGGCCGCCGGGACCAGCGACATCGAGATCGTCGCGGTGAACGACATCACCGACAACGCGACGCTGGCGCACCTGCTGAAGTACGACTCGATCCTCGGCAGGCTCCCCTACGAGGTCACCGCCACCGACGACGAGATCGTCGTCGACGGGAAGGGCTTCAAGGGTCTCGCCGTGCGCGACCCCGCCGAGCTGCCGTGGAAGGACCTCGGGGTCGACGTCGTCGTCGAGTCCACCGGGCTGTTCACCAAGCGGGAGGCCGCGGCCAAGCACCTCGACGCGGGGGCGAAGAAGGTCGTCATCTCCGCGCCCGCGACGGGTGAGGACATCACGATCGTCAAGGGTGTGAACGACGGTGCCTACGACGGCTCGCAGGACATCGTCTCGAACGCCTCCTGCACCACCAACTGCCTGGCGCCGATGGCCAAGGTGCTCGACGACCTGGTGGGGATCGAGAAGGGTCTGATGACCACGATCCACGCCTACACCGCCGACCAGAACCTGCAGGACGGCCCGCACAAGGACCTGCGCCGCGCCCGCGCCGCCGCGCTGAACATCGTGCCCACCTCCACCGGTGCGGCGAAGGCGATCTCGCTCGTGCTGCCGCACCTCAAGGGCCGCCTTGACGGGTTCGCGCTGCGGGTCCCGATCCCCACCGGCTCGGCCACCGACCTCACCGCCACCGTCGGCCGGGAGACCACCGCGGAGGAGGTCAACGCCGCGATGAAGGCCGCGGCCGAGGGGCCGCTGAAGGGGATCCTGCTCTACACCGACGACCCGATCGTCTCCTCCGACATCGTCACCGACCCGCACTCGTGCATCTTCGACAGCGGGCTCACCAAGGTCATCGGCGACCAGGTCAAGATCGTCGGCTGGTACGACAACGAGTGGGGCTACTCCAACCGGCTCGTCGACATCACCGCCCTCGTGGCCGGCACCCTGTAGGACCGGCGTGCAGACTCTCGGCGACCTGATCGACGAGGGGGTCCACAGCCGCACGGTGCTCGTGCGCTGCGACCTCAACGTCCCGTTCGACGGAGACGAGATCTCCGACGACGGCCGCATCCGTGCCTCGGTGCCCACGATCGAGGAGCTCTCCGAGGAGGGCGCCCAGGTGATCGTCGTGGCCCATCTGGGGCGCCCGAAGGGCGGCCCGGACCCGGCGCTGTCCCTCGGCCCGGTCTCGGCCCGGCTCGGCGAGATCCTGGGCGCGCCGGTGCGGCTCGTGCACCTGCACGACGGCCCGCCCAGCATGGCCGCGGGCGACATCGTCATGCTGGAGAACATCCGGTTCGACCCCCGCGAGACGAGCAGGAACCCCGCGGAGCGCGCGGAGCTGGCCGGGGAGCTCGTCGCGCTGACCGGTGGGGACGGCGCGTTCGTCTCGGACGGGTTCGGCGTCGTGCACCGGGAGCAGGCGTCGGTGGTCGACATCGCCCACGAGCTGCCGGCCTACGCCGGGGGGCTCGTGCTGGCCGAGGTCGAGGTGCTGCGCACGCTGACCACCGATCCGGCCCACCCCTACGTGGTGGTCCTCGGTGGGTCCAAGGTGTCCGACAAGCTGGCGGTGATCGAGGCCCTGCTGCCGAAGGTCGACACCCTGCTGGTCGGCGGCGGGATGTGCTTCACCTTCCTCGCGGCCCAGGGCCACGCGGTCGGCGACTCGCTCCTGGAGTCCGACCAGGTCGGTACCTGCCGCGAGCTGCTGGAGTCCGGGAAGATCGTGCTTCCGACGGACGTCGTGGTCGCGGACCGGTTCGCCGCGGACGCCGACACCCGCACCGTCCCCGTCGACGCGATCGAGGACGGGTGGCTGGGCCTGGACATCGGGCCCGCGTCCGTCGCGGCGTTCGCCGGGGTGCTCGCCGAGGCACGGACGGTCTTCTGGAACGGGCCGATGGGCGTGTTCGAGATGGCGCCGTTCGCCGAGGGCACCCGTGGGGTCGCGCAGGCGATCGTGGAATCGTCGGCGTTCAGCGTGGTCGGCGGGGGCGACTCGGCCGCCGCGGTGCGCGCGCTGGGCCTTCCCGAGAGCGGGTTCTCGCACATCTCGACCGGCGGCGGCGCGTCGCTGGAGTTCCTGGAGGGCAAGGACCTCCCCGGCCTGGCGGTATTGGAGCAGTAGAGATGGCCCGGACCCCGCTGATCGCCGGCAACTGGAAGATGAACCTCACGCACCTGGAGGCCATCGCCCTGGTGCAGAAGCTCGCCTTCGCGCTGCCGGAGAAGTACTACAAGAAGGTGGAGGTGGCGGTGCTGCCGCCCTTCACCCACATCCGCAGCATCCAGACCATGATCGACGGCGACGGCCTGCTCATGGTGCACGGCGCGCAGGACCTCTCGCCGCACGACGCCGGTGCCTACACCGGCGACGTCTCCGGCGCGATGCTCGCCAGGCTCGGCTGCCGTTACGTCGTCGTCGGGCACTCCGAGCGTCGCGACATCCACGGCGAGGACGACGCGCTGGTCAACGCGAAGGTGCGGGCCGCGTTCCGGAACGGCCTCGTCCCGATCCTGTGCGTGGGGGAGGGGCTGGAGGTCCGGGAGGCGGGCGGGCATGTCGCCCACTGCACCGGCCAGCTCGGCGCGGCCCTGCGCGGGGTACCGGCGGACGAGGCCACCGGCCTGGTGGTGGCGTACGAGCCGGTGTGGGCGATCGGCAC
>DATLGI010000080.1:0-13410 GCA_035540535.1 Pseudonocardia sp. | reverse complement strand
CCGAGGCGCACCCGCACCCCGCCGACCCGGACCCCGATCCGCCACCCGCCCACGCCGGCGGCCTGGAGCGCGGCCACCAGCGCCCGCCCCGCGTGCAGCGCCGCCCGGTCCGCGGCCGCCTGCAGCACCCGGCGCGCCGACGCGAGGCCGTGCGTCCGCACCCCGCGCCGGTAGGCGCCGCGCAGCGCCGCCGGGGTGACCCCGCGGGCCGTCACGGTGCCGAGGAACGCCGGGCCGGCAGCACCCAGCTCGACCGCCGCGTCGATCGCCGTCAGCGCCGGCGCCGTGACGGCGAGGCCGCGCACCTCGTGCACGTCCACGGCCGGCAGGCACCGGCGGTGCACGGTGACGCCGGGCCGCGGCTGCGGCGGCCGCCGCCGCGGCACCGCGACCGTCACCGTGGCCGGCGGCCGAGCGGGCAGCCCCTGCCACCACGCGGCCGCCGCTCCGGTGAGCACCGCCCCCGGGCCGGCCCAGAGCACGGCCGCGCGGATCCGCGCCTCGGCGTCGAGCGGGCGCCCGGCCACCAGGTACACCCGCGGGTGCACCGGCTGCCAACGTCGGGTGCTCACCCGGTGGTCCACCGCGTCCCTGCTCATGCCGGACGCCATGGCCTGGGCCCGGGAGATGACGCCGGCCTGCGCGTCCAGCAGGTTCTGCATCGTCACGGCCACCACTGACGGGCGCGGGCGCCGATCGGTTCCCCCCGACCGCGCGCCGTTCGCGATCGCACACCTCAGGGCGCGAGCAGTCGCCGGAGGTCGTCGACGACGGCGATGTCGGCGTCGAGCCAGTCGAGCCCGTCGAGCTCCCCGGCGCCGACCCAGCGCAGCTCGCGATGCTCGACGGCCCGCGGTTCCGCGGCGCCGGGCGCGAGCTCGGCGACGTGCACGCGCAGCAGCCCCGGCGCGATCCGCAGGTCGGTGCCCAGCCGCCCGCCCGGCCGGACCTCCGTCGCGAGCTCCTCGCGGCACTCGCGGACGACGGCCTCGGCATCGGTCTCCCCGGGCTCGACGCGCCCGCCGGGCAACTCCCACCGCCCGGCGACGGCGGGCGGTTCCGCGCGGCAGGCGGCCAGGACGCGCCCGTCACGCAGGATCGCCGTCGCGACGACGACGGTGCCCGCCGCCGCGGCCTCCGCGCGCTCGGCGATCACTGCGGCGCGGGTGGTGAGGATGCGCAGCACGAGCCGGCGCAGGGCGATGTCGGCGACGACGTTGCCCGGGCCGAGCGGGCCGACCCAGCGCAGCTCGTCGAGCAGCAGGGTGCCGGCGCGGTCCTCGCCGAGCCGCACGCAGTGCTGCAGGTGGCGCGCGGGGCCGTCGACGAGCTCGCTGCGCATCCCGTCGACGGCCACCTCGGTGACCCGCATGCGGAACACGGGGGCGAGGCCGGGCAGCACGCGCGCGGCGGCCCGCACCTCGTCGCCGGTCCGGAGGGGGCGGCGCGGCCCGGCGAACCGGTGGCCGGCGCGGGCGAGCGCGGCGGCGATCGCGTCGGGATCGCGGACGAGGCCGGCCACGGTGCGGCGCGGTGCGGCGATCAGCGCGGTCGCGCGCAGGGCGGGCACGGCGGGTGATCCTCCCAGCAGGGCGCGGGCGGCCGGCGGTCGCCCGGGCCCGCCGCGCCGCCCTCGATCGGCGAACCCGCGCCCGGCTCGGCCCCGACTCGCGGCGTTCGTTCCGTCACCCCCGGCGGCCCGGGCGCCGGGGCCGCGGGCCGGGCGAGCTACCGTGACGTGTGACCATCACAGCGCCGGCCGTCCCCGGCACGACGCCCTGCGCACCAGCAGGATCCCGCCGGCGACCGCGCGGCGGGCTGCGCAACGTCGCCATCGTCGCGCACGTCGACCACGGCAAGACCACGCTGGTCGACGCCATGCTCCGTGCCTCCGGTGCCTTCGGCGACCGCGCCGAGCCCGTGGACCGCATCCTCGACTCGGGCGACCTCGAGCGCGAGAAGGGCATCACGATCCTCGCCAAGCACACGGCGATCGCCTGGCAGGGCACGACGGTCAACGTCGTCGACACCCCCGGGCACGCGGACTTCGGCGGCGAGGTCGAGCGCGGGCTGAAGATGGTCGACGGCGTCCTGCTGCTCGTGGACGCCAGCGAGGGCCCGCTGCCGCAGACCCGGTTCGTCCTGCGCAAGACCCTCGCCGCCGGGCTGCCCGTCGTGCTCGTGGTGAACAAGACCGACCGGGCCGACGCCCGCTGCGCCGAGGTGGTCGACGAGAGCCTGGAGCTGCTGCTCGAGCTGGCCGACGAGCTGGAGCTCGACGAGGCGATGACCGCGCGGCTGCTCGACCTGCCCGTCGTCTACGCCAGCGGCCGGGCGGGCCGGGCCTCCCGCACGCGCCCGGCCGACGGCACGCTGCCCGACGAGCCCGGCCTCGAGTCGCTGTTCGACGTGCTGCTGGCCACCGTGCCGCCGCCCGCGGACGACCCGGACGCGCCGCTGCAGGCGCACGTCACGAACCTCGACGCGTCGTCCTACCTGGGCCGCATCGCCCTGTGCCGGATCCGGGCCGGCCGGATCCGCCGGGGCCAGCAGGTGGCCTGGTGTCGCGCCGACGGCACCGTCGGCCGCGTCAAGATCACCGAGCTGCTGCGCACCGAGGCGCTCACCCGGGTGCCGGCCGAGTCGGCGTCCGCGGGCGACCTCGTCGCCGTCGCCGGCATCGCCGAGGTCACCATCGGCGACACCCTCGCCGACCCGGAGAACCCGGTCGCGCTGCCGCGGATCGCGGTCGACGAGCCGGCGATCGCGGTGACGATCGGCACCAACACCTCGCCGCTGGCCGGGCGCGACCCGCATCCCGGCACCAAGCTCACCGCGCGGCTGGTCAAGGGCCGCCTGGACGCCGAGCTCGTGGGCAACGTCAGCATCCGGGTGCTGCCCACCGAGCGCCCCGACGCCTGGGAGGTCCAGGGCCGCGGGGAGCTGGCGCTGGCGATCCTGGTCGAGACGATGCGCCGCGAGGGCTTCGAGCTCACCGTCGGCAAGCCCGAGGTCGTGACGAAGGTGATCGACGGCAAGGTGCACGAGCCGTTCGAGCAGCTGTCGGTCGACGTGCCCACCGAGCACCTCGGCGCGCTCACCCAGCTCCTCGCGGGCCGCAAGGGCGAGCTGGTGCACATGGTGCACGGCGAGCACCGGGTGCGGATGGACTTCCGCGTGCCCTCCCGCGGGCTGATCGGGTTCCGGACCGAGTTCCTCACGATCACCCGCGGCGCGGGCATCGCCAGCCATGTCTTCGACGGCTACGGCCCCTGGCTGGGCGAGCTGCGCACCCGGCTGCGCGGCTCGCTGATCGCCGACCGCACCGGCCCGGTCACCGGCTACGCCGTGGACCAGCTCGCCGACCGCGGCACGCTGTTCATCGGTCCGGGCACCCTCGTGTACGGCGGGATGGTGATCGGCGAGTACACCCGGGGCGAGGATCTCGAGGTCAACATCACCCGGGAGAAGAAGCTGACCAACATGCGCTCGTCCACCGGCGACGAGCTGGTCAAGCTCACCCCGCCCACCGTGCTGAGCCTGGAGCAGGCGCTGGAGTTCTGCGCGCCGGACGAGTGCGTCGAGGTGACTCCGGAGTCGGTGCGCGTCCGCAAGGTCGAGCTCGACCAACGGACCCGCGCCCGCAGCCGCTCCCGGTCGCGGGCCGCGGTCGGCTGAGGCCCGCGGTGAGGCCGCTGCGCCGGGTCGCCGCGGCCGCGCTGCTCGCGCTGCTCGTCGCCTGCAGCCCGGCCCCGCCGGCGCCCGCGCCGTCCCCGCCGGTGGCGGAGGACGACGAGCCGACGGAGGTGGTCGTCGCGGTCGACGGGATCGGCGCGGGGTTCAACCCGCACCTGCTCGCCCACACCTCGACGGTCACCACCGCGCTCGCGACGCTCGTGCTGCCCTCGGTCTTCCAGCCGGTCGGGGACGGCACCCTGCAGCTGGACCGCGCCGTGGCCACCAGCGCGGAGGTGGTGTCGCAGGACCCGTTCACGGTGAGCTACGAGCTCAACCTTGAGGCGTCCTGGTCCACGAACGCCCCGATCGCGGCCGAGGACTTCGTCTACCTGTGGGAGCGGATGCGCGGCGAGCCGGGCGTCACCCGCGCGGCCGGCTACCAGGTGATCACCGACATCCGGTCGCGCGCGGGGGGCAAGGCCGTCGACGTCGTGTTCGACGAGCCGTACCCGGCCTGGCGCGAGCTCTTCGCGAACCTGTTGCCGGCGCATCTGCTCAAGGACGCCCCCGGCTCGTGGACGGCGGCGCTGGCGAACGGGCTGCCCGCGTCCGGGGGGCCGTTCCGGATCGGCGCGGTGGACCGCGCCCGCGGCGAGGTCGTGCTGGCCCGCAACGACGTGTACTGGGACACCCCGACCGTGCTCGACCAGCTGGTGCTCCGCCGGCTCGACGCGGCGGCGACGGCCGCCGGCCTGCGCTCCGGCGACGTCGACATCGCCCTGCCGGCGGCGGACCCGGCGGTGCGGGCGGCGCTGTCGGGCGTCGCCCCGGCGCCACGGGTGCAGCAGGCGCCGCGGCCGACGGTCCTCGAGCTGGTGCTGCGGGCCGACTCCGGCCCCCTGGCGCCGCTGCGGGTCCGTCAGGGCATCGCGGCGATCGTCGACCGCGGCGCCGTCCGCGCGGCCGTCGCCCCCGACGCCCTGCCCGCCGACGCGTTCGGGCCCGCACCGTCCGAACCCGGGTACGCGCCGACCGTCCCCGAGACGGTCCGGCCCGACCCCGAGGCCGCGCAGGAGCGGCTGACGGCGGCCGGCTGGACCCGTGAACCCGACGGTCGCTGGGCCAGCGAGGGGGAGCCGGTGCGGCTCGTCGTCGGCGCCGCGGCCGAGCGACCCGACGACGTGCGGGTGGCCGAGCTCGTCGCCGAGCAGCTCGACGCGGCGGGCATCGACACCACGGTGGCCGCGCCCCCGGCGACCGCGCTCTTCGGGCAGGGCCGCCCGCCCGCGGACGCCGTGGAATCGACCGCCACCCCGACCCCGATCCCCGCCGCGACCTCGACGCCGCCGCCGTCGGCGCGGACCGGCCCGGACGACGGCGAGCCCGTGACCGTGGACATCACGGTCACGCCACGAGCGGCGGGCGGCGCGGTCGGGGTCACGCTGGCCTCGCGGTACGCCTGCCCGGAGCCCGAGCCCGAGACGCCCGCGCCGCCGGCATCGTCGTTCTGCCTGCCGGTCCTCGACCTCGTCCTGGACCGCCTGGTCACCGACGACGACGCGCAGCGCCGCGCGACGGCCGAGAACCTGCTCTGGCAGTGGCTCCCGGCGCTGCCGCTGTACCAGCCGGTGACCCTCGTGGTGAGCACCCCGGCCGCCGACACCGCCACCGGGGTACGGCCCGGCCCGTTCAGGTCCGGCCCGCTGACCGGAGCACAGGAGTGGTCCGAACCGGCGGGCTGAGACCGTCCGGCCGGCGCACGGAGTTACCGACGGGTAAGGATGTGCTGGCGCTCGGTGCACCATCTGTCACCCTTTGGTCACGATCTCTACTCCACACGTGCGACCCGCGCAAGCGGTTTCTACGGTGCCCGGAGCGCCGCGTGGTCCACCACCGAGGGCCGGCGCCGTCCGAACGGGCGCCGAACACGGTGTCCACGCACAGGAGAGGTCGGGGATCGATGAGGAGAACCAGGACCGGTTCGGTTGTGGCGCTCGGCGCGGTCGCCGCGCTGGTGCTCAGCGCGTGTGGTGGTGGTGGTGGTGGCAGCCAGGACCCGGCCGGCGCCGGGGTGTTCGAGGACTGCGCCGCGGACCCGAACACCTGCAACTCGGTTCCCCCCGGCGAGCTCCAGCAGGGCGGCACGATCACCTTCGCGCTGGAGAAGAACATCGCGAACTGGAACATCCTGTCCGCGGAGGGCAACGTCTTCGAGACCGCGCTCGCGCTGAAGGGCGTGCTTCCGTACACCTTCTACACCCAGCCCGATCTCACCTCGGTTGTCAACGAGGACCTGCTGGTTTCGGCCGCGATCGTCAACGAGAACCCGCAGACCGTCGAGTACGTCATCCAGCCCGACGCCGCGTGGAGCGACGGGACGCCGATCAGCGCCGAGGATTTCATCTTCAACTGGCGGATCCAGAACGGCCGCGACTGCCCGGACTGTGCAGTGGCCTCGACGGGCGGATGGGCGCAGATCAACTCGGTCACCGGCTCGCCGGACGGCAAGACCGTGACGGTGACCTACGCGCAGCCCTACACCGACTGGCAGGGTATCTGGGGCTCGGCGAACCCGATCTACCCCGCGCACGTCGCAGCCCGGTCCGGCGACCTCAACACCCCGGAGGGGTTGGCAGCGGCCTTCACCGCGCTCGGTGCGACCGTCCCGGACTACACCGGTGGTCCGTACCAGATCGAGAACTGGCAGCAGAACGTCGCGCTGACGACGGTGCCGAACCCGCAGTGGTACGGCGAAGTCGCGCCGGTCCTCGACCAGGTGGTCTTCCGCGTCATCACCGACGCCACTCAGGAGCCGATCGCCCTGCAGAACAACGAGGTCCAGGTCATCTACCCGCAGCCGCAGGTGGACCTGGTGGCGCAGGTCGCGAACATCCCCGGTGTCTCCCAGCACCAGGGACTCGGGCTGACCTGGGAGCACTTCGACTTCAACCTCGCCAACCCGTTCCTCGCCGACGAGGCGCTGCGCGACGCGATGTTCACTGCGGTGAACGTGCAGGACATCATCGACAAGACCGTCGGCCAGTTCAACGAGGAGGTCGCGCCGCTGCGCAACCACATGTTCGTCTCGAACCAGGAGGGCTACGAGGAGGTGCTGCCCGCCGAGCAGGGCAGCGGCGACGTCGAGGCGGCCCGGCAGATCCTCACCGACGCCGGCTACACCGGTGCCGAGGAGGGCCAGCAGCTCACCACGCCGGACGGGCAGGTCGTCCCGCCGCTGCGGATCCGCACCACCGCGGGCAACGCCATCCGACAGGCGCAGAACGAGCTGTTCGCCTCCTACGTCCGCCCGCTGGGCATCACCCTCGACATCGTGCCCACCGACGACCTCGGCGGCACGCTGTCCTCGGGTGACTACGACATCATGACCTTCGCCTGGGTCGCCTCGCCCTTCCCGTTCGCCGGGGCGCAGCAGAACTGGACGACGGGCTCGGGCAGCAACTTCGGCCAGTACTCGAACCCGGAGGTGGACCGGCTGATCAACGCGGCCGCGGCCTCGACCGACGTCGCGACCGCCCGCGAGCAGCTCAACGAGGCGAACCGGCTGATGGCCGAGGACTCCTACGTCCTGCCGCTCTACCAGAAGCCGACGTTCATCGCGATCCAGGACTCGGTCGCGAACGTGCGCAACAACTCCTCGTTGGACGGCCCGCTCTACAACGTGGGCGAGTGGGGGCTGCGCGCCGGGTGACCCGCTGACCCGCCTGGTCGGGGAGGGTGCTGCCACCGCGGCACCCTCCCCGGCCGCGGGCTAACCTCTCGCTGACGCCGGCGCGCCACGAGCGCCGCCGGCCCGACCAGCCGGAAGCCCACATGCTCGCCTTCGCCGTACGCCGGATCGCGATCTCCGTGCCGATCCTGCTGCTGTCCTCCTTCATCGTGTTCATGCTCGCCTCGCTGTCGGGCAACCCCCTCAATGAGCTGCTCTTCCGCAATCCGCCGCCCCCGCCCCAGGTGATCGCGCTCGAGACCGAGCGCCTGCGGCTCGACGTCCCCCTGCTGGAGCGCTACTGGCTCTGGCTCTCCGGGCTGTTCGCGGGCGATTTCGGCCCCTCGGTGCAGTCGAACCTCGACATCGGGTCGGAGCTCGCGTCCCGGTTCCTCGTCACCATGCGCCTGATCCTGGTGGCGATGCTGGTGGCATTGCTGCTCGCCGTCGTCGTCGGCGTCGTGAGCGCGGTGAAGCAGTACTCGAAGACGGACTACAGCGCGACGTTCGTCGGGTTCCTGTTCCTCGCGATGCCGTCGTTCTGGTTCGCGATTCTGCTCAAGCAGTGGGGGATCGAGTTCAACAACGCCGTCGGCCAGCAGGTGATCTACACCATCGGCGCGAGCTCGGTGAACCCGCCGGACGGATTCTGGTCGAACGTCGCCGACATCGCCGGGCACATGGTCCTGCCCACGATCTCGCTGGCGTTGATCTCCTATGCCGCGTGGAGCCGGTACCAGCGGGCGTCGATGCTCGAGGTGATGAACAGCGACTACATCCGGCTGGCCCGGGCGAAGGGACTGTCCCGGCGGCGGGTGATGGTCAAGCACGGGCTGCGCAACGCCTTGATCCCGCTCACAACCGTCACAGCCCTGGACCTCGCCGCGATCATCAGCGGCGCGGTGGTGACCGAGACCGTGTTCCAGTGGCGCGGCATGGGTGACTTCGTGCTCAACGGCATCCGGACCAACGACGTCTACGTCGTGATGGCCTGGCTGCTGGTGACGGCCACCGTGGTGATCCTGTTCAACCTGGTGGCAGACCTGCTCTACGCCGTCCTCGACCCCCGGATCCGCTATGTCTGACGAGCGCACGCGCGTCGCCGAACCGGGCTCGGCGCCGACGGCCGGTCCGTCCACACCCGCGCCGGACCGCGAGTTCACGGTAGCCGAGCGCAGCCAGTTCCAGCTCGTGCTGCGGCGGTTCCGCCAGCACCGGCTGGCGGTGGTGAGCCTCGGCGTGCTCGTCGCGCTGGTCCTGCTGGCCTACGTCGGCGGAGCGCTATGGCGCCACGATTTCGGCGAGTTCACCCCCGACAACTCGCAACCGCCGTCGTGGGAGCACCCGTTCGGCACGGACGCCCAGGGCAAGGACCAGTTCGCGCAGGTGCTGCGGGGCACCCAGATCTCGCTGCAGATCGCCGTGCTGGTGGCGCTGTTCTCCACGGTCGTCGGGACGGTCTGGGGGGCGGTCGCCGGTTACTTCGGCGGCCTGGTCGACACAGTGATGATGCGCATCTCGGACCTGATACTCACCCTGCCGCTGCTGGTCGTCGCGGCGATGCTCGCGCACCGGTTCGGCGGCTCGTGGTGGTTGATCTCGCTGGTGATCGCCGGGCTCTACTGGGCCTACGTCTCGCGCGTCTCGCGCGGGGTGGTGCTCTCGCTGCGGGAAAAGGAGTTCATCGAGGCCGCCGAGGCGATGGGTGCCGGTGACGTCCGGATCATCCTGCGCCACCTCGTGCCCAACGCCCTGGGTTCCATCATCGTCAACGCCACGATCCTGATCGCCGTCGCGATCCTGCTGGAGACCGCGCTGTCCTATCTCGGCTTCGGGGTGCGCCCGCCGGACACCTCGCTCGGGCTGCTGGTCAGCGAAGCGCAGACGGCGCTCACCACGCGGCCCTGGCTGTTCTACTTCCCCGGGCTGTTCATCATCCTGATCGCTTTGACGATCAACTTCATCGGTGACGGCCTGCGCGACGCGCTGGACCCGCAGCAGACGAAGGTGCGCGCGTGACCGAGCGCATCGACCTGTCTCCGGAGGCCGACTCCGCCCCGCCCGGGAGCGACGCGGTGCTCGAGGTCTCGGACCTCACGGTGTCCTTCCCTACCGACGACGGCCTGGTGCAGGCCGTGCGCGGCGTGAGCTACCGGCTGAACCGGGGCGAGGTGCTCGGCATCGTCGGCGAGTCCGGCTCGGGGAAGTCGGTGACCTCGCTCGCGGTGATGGGCCTGCTGGCGGGCAGCGCGCGGGTCAGCGGTTCCGTGCGGTTCCGCGGGACCGAGCTGGTCGGGGCGAGCGACGCCGAGCTGACCCGGATCCGCGGCCGGCACATCTCGATGATCTTCCAGGACCCGATGACGTCGTTGAACCCGGTGTACACGGTCGGGTACCAGATCGCCGAGGCCGTGCAGGCGCACAAGGACGTCTCGAAGCGCGACGCGCGCGAGCGGGCGATCGAGCTGCTGGAGATCGTGCGGATACCGAGCCCCGAGCAGCGGCTGGACAACTACCCGCACGAGCTGTCCGGCGGGATGCGCCAGCGGATAGTGATCGCGATCGCGATGGCCAACGACCCGGACGTGATCATCGCCGACGAGCCGACCACCGCGCTCGACGTCACCGTGCAGGCCCAGATCATGGAGGCGCTCGACCTCGCCCGCGCCGCCACCGGTGCCGCGATGGTGCTGATCACCCACGATCTGGGCGTGATCGCCGGTCAGGCGGACCGGGTGGTGGTGATGTACGCCGGCAAGCTCGTCGAGACGGGGACCGCCGAGGATGTGTTCTACGCCCCGCGGATGCCGTACACGCTCGGGCTGCTCGGCAGCCTGCCGCGGCTCGATCGGCGGACCGAACGACTCACGCCGATCGGCGGCGCGCCGCCGTCGGTGGTGCACATGCCGCCGGGCTGTCCCTTCACCCCGCGTTGCCCGCTGGCGCAGCCGGTGTGCGAGACCGAGGAGCCGGAGCCGGCGCCGACGACCGGTCCGGACCACCTCGCCGCCTGCCACTTCAGCGAGCGGCTGGCCGGCGTCGAGCCGGCCGACCTGTTCGCTACGCACGTCACCGACGAGACGGCGCTGGCGGAGTTCGCGCGCGAGACGGAGAAGCGGTCATGACGGCGCCCGCCGCGGACGCGACCGGCGCCGCGGAGGCACCCCTGCTGTCCGTCCGCCACCTCGTCAAGCACTTCCCGGTGCGGTCCACCGGCGTTCTGCGGCGGGAGATCGGCCAGGTGCACGCGGTCTGCGACGTGTCGTTCGACATCGCGGAGGGCGAGACGCTGGGGCTGGTCGGCGAGTCGGGATGCGGCAAGAGCACCACCGCCCGCATGCTGCTCAACCTTCAGCCCGCGACGTCGGGCGAGGTGTACTACCGGGACATCGAACTGACCCGGCTGTCGCGCCGCGCCATGCGGGCGCTGCGCCGGGAGATCCAGATCGTCTTCCAGGACCCCTACGCCTCGCTCGACCCCCGGATGCCGGTCAACGAGATCGTCGCCGAACCGCTGCGGATCCACGGCAGCGGCGACGCCGACCGCGTCACGGTCGTGCGCGACCTGCTGCGCACGGTCGGCCTGAAGCCCGAGCACGGCAACCGGTTCCCGCACGAGTTCTCCGGTGGCCAGCGCCAGCGGATCGGCATCGCGCGCGCGCTCGCGCTGCGCCCGAACCTGCTCGTGCTCGACGAGCCGGTGTCCGCGCTGGACGTGTCGATCCAGGCCGGTGTGCTGAACCTGCTCGACGAGTTGCAGGCCGAGCTGGGTCTGGCCTACCTGTTCGTCTCGCACGACCTGTCGGTGGTGCGCCACATCGCCGACCGGATCGCGGTGATGTACCTCGGGCGGATCGTGGAGACCGGGCCGGCCGACGCCCTGTTCGAGGGGCCGGCGCACCCGTACACCCAGGCGTTGATCTCGGCGATCCCGCTGCCCGATCCGCGCAAGGAGCGCGCGCGCGAGCGGATCACTGTCGTCGGCGACGTCGCCAGCCCGGTGGATCCGCCCAGCGGGTGCCGGTTCCGCACCCGCTGCCCGACCTTCGCCGCCGAGCTCGACGAGCCGCAGCGGCGCCGGTGCGTCGAGGAGCTACCCGAGCTGGTGATCCGCGGTCAGGGCCACCCGGTGGCCTGCCACTTCGCGCGGTTGCGCAGCCTGCTGTAGGCGGTGATCAACTCGACTCGCTGGGGAGAAGACGCTGTCGCCGTCGGTGACCCCGCTGGGCATGCCGGCGCCACCCAGGTGAAGGGCGTCCCGGAGGAGCTGGAGTGGTTCGACGAACTGCGCGAGCAGCCGGTCGTCGACGTGCCCGACGCGGCAGAGGAGCTGCGAGCGCTGCGCGGCGCGCGCGCGAGGGCGGCTCCGGCACGACGTCACCGCCTACGACGCGACGTTCGTCGCTCTCGCCGAACGTCTCGGGCACCCGCTGATCACGTTCGACCGTCGGCTTTCCACCGCCCCGGACCTGGCGGTCGAGGTCCGCGTTCCGCGCTGATCGGCGCGGCGGCGGGCGCGCCCCAATAGGCTGCGCGTCGTGGCCCCGACCGCGCACCGCAGGCTGCTGCTCGTGCACGCGCACCCCGACGACGAGACGCTGACCACCGGCGGCACGATCGCGCGGTACGCGGCCCAGCCGGACACCTCGGTCACCGTGGTCACGTGCACGCTCGGGGAGCAGGGCGAGATCATCCCGCCGGAGCTGGCGCTGCTCGGCCCGGACGCCGCCGACCAGCTGGGTGGCTACCGGTACGGCGAGCTGGCGGCCGCCTGCGCGGCGCTGGGCGTCACCGACCACCGTCACCTCGGCGGCGCCGGCCGTTGGCGCGACACCGGGATGGCGCTCGCGGGGCACGGGGTGCGTGCCGCGCTGCCCGAGGTCCTGCACCCGCGGGCGTTCGCCGCCGAGCAGGGCTTCGACGAGCAGGTCGGCGCACTGGGTGCGGTGATCGAGCAGGTGCGCCCGCAGGTCGTCGTCACCTACGGTGCCGACGGCGGCTACGGCCACCCGGACCACGTGCGCGCGCACGACGTCACCGTCGCCGCGCTGCGCCGGGCCGGTCACGGCCACCGGCTCTTCGCGACCGTCTTCGCTCGCGCGACCCTCGACGCGGGCGTCGCCGGGCTCGCCGGTGCGCCCGGCCTGCCGTTCCGGCTGCCGGAGCCCGACGAGCTGCCCGGCGTGCCGGACGCGGCGGTGACCACGCGCCTCGACGTCCGCGCGCAGCGCCCGGCCCGGCTGGCCGCGCTGCGGGCGCACCGCACGCAGGTCGAGGTATGGGAGGGCGCCGGCCGGGTGGCCTACGCGCTGAGCAACGGCATCGCGCTGCCCCTGCTCGACGTCGAGGAGTTCGTGCAGCTCGACGGCCCGCCGGGAGCCGTGGCCGACCTCTTCGAGGGCTTGCCGTGACCCAGGTCGCCGCGCCGCCCCGCCGCCGCAGCGCGCGGTGGGACCTGCCCGTCGTCGCGGTGCTGGCGGTCGACGGCGCCCTGCTCGGGGCGTTCGGGGTGGTGTACACGCCGCTGTACGCGGGGGCGGTGCCGGTGCCGATGGGCGCGGTGCTCACGGCGCTGATCCTGCCGTGGCTGGTGCTGGAGGCCGGCGCGCTGCGGCCGCGCCCCCTCGTCGCGGCCGCGCCGCTGCTGGCCTGGCTGCTGGCGGTCGCGACGCTCGGCGTCGTCGCGCCGGGTGGCGACGTGCTGCTCGCGCCGACATGGCAGACACTCCTGCTGATCGCGGCCGGTCTCGGTGCCGGCCTGTGGGCGGTGCGGCAGGCCGAGGAGAACGGAGGTGGCCCCGGTGTCGGGGAACGGTGACGGGAGCAGGGCGCGGCAGGGCGGGCCGATCGGCGACGGCGCGATCGTGGCGGTGCTGCGCCCGTTCGTGCGGGCCACCCGCCCGGTGCTGGACGGGCTGCGCGAGAGCGACCCGTTCGGGTTGCGGGCCCGCACGCTCGGTGCGGACGTCGGCGACGGCGATCGCGGGCGTGTCGACCGGCTGCTC